>NZ_JBLMKT010000062.1:0-71400 GCF_047779955.1 Streptomyces lothianensis
TGGAGGGCTTCCCTTCGCGTGCGCCGCCAGGGACTCGAACCCCGGACCCGCTGATTAAGAGTCAGCTGCTCTAACCAACTGAGCTAGCGGCGCCTGCTGACCTGAAGAACTCTACCCGATCTCCAGGGGTGCTCCTGACCACGCCCGGGCGCGGGGGTCGGGCGCAGAGGCCTCCGCGTACGGCATTCGGACCGTCAGCATGCGGTTTCCGGGAGCAGTTGGGAAACTGACGGTCATGCAGATTCGCGTACGGCGCTTTTCCGGTCGATTCCCGAGTGTGAGGCAGGTCGCATGAAATCCTCCGCCGCCGGCCTCCCGGCCTTCGGGGAAAACGAAGGGCCCGCCTTCCGGGAATTCGAACCCACGGATGAATGCGGATGCGAGGGGTGCGCCGACCCGTGGCTCACCGCCGCGGCGGGCGCGGACTCCAGTGCACCGCGCCGCTTCCACGCGGCAGGCTGCGCGCGCCGCGCCCTCGTCACCCTGACCGCCACCGGCACCCTCCTCGCCGGCGGCCCGCCGCTGACCGCGGCCGCCGCCCAGTCGCTCGCCCGCCCGGCCGCCGACGATCCCGACGGCAGCCCGCAGGGCACCGCGGCCCCGCTGCACGGCGCCGCCGGTACCCCCGCACCGGCCGCCGCAGCTCTCAAGCCCACCACCCGGACGGAGATCATCAAGCGGGCCAAGACCTGGGTGGCCGCGCAGGTGCCGTACAGCCTGCGCACGTACTGGCGCGACGGCTACCGCCAGGACTGCTCGGGCTTCGTCTCGATGGCCTGGGGTCTCGGCTCCAACCAGTGGACCGGCAGCCTCGACCGATTCGGCGTGCGGATCACGCGCGACGAGCTGCAGCCCGGCGACATTCTCCTCTTCCACAATCCCGACGATCCGGAAAGGGGTTCGCACGTGACGATTTTCGGCGGCTGGACGGATTACACCCGCGCCTATTACTACGCCTATGAACAGGCCCGGCCGCACACCAGGAAACAGGCCACCCCGTACGCGTACTGGAGCCATTCCAAGCGCTATACGGCCTACCGCTACAAGGCCCTGACGGCGACCTCCTCCGGCGCCCCCGTCACCCGCTACCCGGGCCGGGCGGCGTTCGGGACCGGGGTGCGCAGCCCGTACGTGACCCGGCTCGGAAGGATGCTCATCGAGCGCGGCGGCCGCCGCTTCTACCGGGTGGGCCCCGGGCCGGTCTGGGGCGAGGCGGACCGCAGAGCCACCCAGGCCTTCCAGCTCGCGCAGGGCTGGCGCGGCAAGGATGCCGACGGGCTGCCGGGCCCGCTGACCTGGGAGCTCCTGGTCAGCGGCAAGGGCAAGGACATCCCGCCGGGCGGGGCCTTCGGCGGGGGAGGCGGGGCGATGGCGTACCCCGGGCGGGGGCTGTTCCGGCCCGGACAGTCGAACGCTTATGTGACCGCGCTCGGGCGGCAGCTCGTGAAGAAGGGGTACGGACGGTTCTACGCGGTGGGCCCGGGCCCGCGCTGGGGCGCGGCGGACCGGCGCGCGGTTCAGGCCTTCCAGCGGGCCCAGGGCTGGCGGGGCGGGGCGGCCGACGGGTACCCGGGGCCGGAGACGTGGCGACGGTTGTTCCGGTGAGCGGGGTGGATGGGGTGGTGGACGGGGTGATGGGGGCGCTCGGGGTGACGGGCTCGCTCGGGATGACGGGCTCGGGTGGCTCGGTGGCGGCGGATCGGGCCATCGGGTCGGGGACGGCGGTGGAGCCGGGCGGTGGGGTGATGGGTCCGGTCGGTGCAAGGGGTCCGGTCGGGGCGATGGGTCCGGTCGGAGTGATGGGTCCGGTCGGGGCGACGGGTCCGGTAGGGGCGATGGAGGGTGCGATGGCGTCGGCTGGGACGGGCAGCGGTGCTCCGGGTGCCGAGCGGGTTCGGCTGATCCAGAACGAGGCGACGACCGAGATCCCGGTTCATCTGCTGTTCCGGGACGAGGCGGGCACCGGGGTGCGGCCGCCCGTACGGAAGCCGGGAGCCGTGCCCAGGACGGGGCCCGGGCCGAAGGCCGGACCCGCACTCCGGGCGGGATCCGCACTCCGGGCAGGAACCGCGCTCCGGACGGGAGCCGACCCCCGGGCAGGGGTCGCGCCCGAGGCGGGACCCGGACCCGCGGGGTCCGCCCGTCCCGTACTGCCCCTGGACGAGGCCCTGGCCGAGCGCCCGGCCGCCGCCTGCTCCGGTGGTGTGGCCGTCGGCGCCGGGGCGGCGGGGGTCGCGGGCTGCGGGGCGGGGCTGTGGTGGTCCGGCCTCGTGCCGGATCTGGCGCTGCGGCTCGCCCACCTGCCGGTGATCGAGGGCGCGCAGCCGGGCCCCGCCCAGTGGGCGCTGCTCACCGGCTCGGGCGCGCTCGCGCTGTGCTCCTTCGCCGGACTCGGGCGCGGGCGGACCGGCCGGGCGTGGGTGCTCTCGCTCTTCGGCCGCTACCGGGGGAGTGTGCGCCGTACGGGCCTGGTGTGGATCAACCCGTTCCTCAAACGGCGCCGTATCGACGTACGCCTGCGGCACTGGCGCAGCGAACCCCTGTCTGCCGTGGACGCGCAGGGCGCCGCGCTGCGGGTGGTCGTGCTCGTGGCATGGCGCGTACAGGACACCGCGCGGGCGGCCATCGGCGTCGACAGCCATGAGACGTATCTGCGCGAGTGCGTGGAGGCGGCGATCGCCCGGGTCTTCTCGCAGCTGCCCGCCGACGCCCTCCTCGACGAGGGCCCGAGTCTCCGCGACGCGGAGACCGTCGGCGACGCGCTCACCCGCGTACTCGCCGCGCAGGCCGCACCCGCGGGCATCGAGGTCTTCTCGGCCCAGCCCACCCGGATCGAGTACGCGCCCGAGGTCGCCGAGGCGATGCAGCGCCGCCGCGCCGCCGCCCTCGACGCGCTGCACCGCGAGTCCGCCCTGGCCAGGATGGCCGATTCGGTGGAGGACACCCTGACCCGGCTGAGCCTGCGCGGGCTCGTCGACTTCGACGAGGGCGAGCGCAAGGCCTTGGTGAAGGATCTGACGGTGGCGTTCTGTACGGGCCACGGAGACCGGTCGGCCGGCCCGGACAAAGGCGTGGGGACCGCGCGATGAGTTTTGCGGTGATCGTGAGTCTGTGTCCTTGCGGGGGCAGCAGGCCGATCACCGAGGAGAGACGACGCCATGGGGAATCCGGAGCGTGACAGGGATGTCTGGCCGATCGTGCACGCGGAGCGCGCGGCACTGATCCACGACCTGGAGGGTCTCGACGACCCGCAGTGGGAGCAGCCGTCGCTGTGCGAGGGATGGACGGTCCATGATGTCGTCGCCCACCTCGTCCACTCGGCTCGTACGACACGTCTCGGCTTCGTGACCGGCCTCGCCCGGGCACGCTTCGACTTCCACCGCCAGAACGCCCGGGGCGTGGCGCGCGAGCGCGGTGCCTCGCCGGCGGAGACGCTGGCGAGGCTGCGGCAGGTGGCCTCGCGGACGTCGGCACCGCCGGCGCCCCTCGACAGCCGGATCGTCGAGGAGATCGTCCACGGTGAGGACATCCGCCGCCCCCTGGGGCTCACCCGGGCCTACCCACGGGATGCCGTGATCAGGGCGCTTCGCCTGCAGGCCCGCACCCCGGCGTCCTTCGGCGGCGCCAAGGAACGCGTGGCGCCTCTCCGCCTCACGGCGACCGACGCCGAGGTGTCGATGGGCGAAGGGCCGGAGGCGACCGGACCCGTCCTCTCCCTGCTGCTCGCGATCACGGGACGGCGCATGGCGCTCGACGACCTGGACGGCGAGGGGGTGGACGTGCTGCGGAGGGAGGACTCATGGTGAACCGTCCGGCCGACTCGACGCACCGGCGTCTCGACTTGACGCACCGGCGTCTCGACGCGCTGGCCGCCGAGGCCTGGAGACTGACCGCCGCGGGCCCGCGCGTGCTGCTCGGGCTCGCGGGGCCGCCCGGCGCCGGGAAGTCCACGCTCGCGCGGGCGCTCGTCGAACGGCTCGGCGAGCGGGCCGCGTATCTGCCGCTCGACGGCTTCCATCTGTCCAACGCGCAGCTGGCGCGGCTCGGGCTCGCCGCGCGCAAGGGATCGGAGCCGAGCTTCGACGTCCACGGCTATCTCGCACTGCTGCGGCGGGTCCTGAGCGAGACCGGCCGTGACCTGTACGTGCCCGACTTCGACCGGACCCTGGACGAGCCGGTCGCGGCGCGGCACCGCGTGGCCCCCTCGGCGCGGCTGATCGTCACCGAGGGGAACTACCTCGCCTGCGATCTGCCCGGCTGGCGCGAGGCGCGCGGGCTGATGGGGGAGCTGTGGTACGTGGAGGCGCCGGAGGAGGTGCGCCAACAGCGGCTTGTCGAGCGGCAGTTGGCCGGTGGGTGTACGCGGCAGGGGGCGGCGGACTGGGTGCGGACGAACGACCGGCCCAACGGGGAGCTGGTGGAGGGATCGCGGGGGAGAGCCGACCGGATCCTGTCGACCATTGGTATGGACATGTTCAACTCCCAGTCATAATCTGGTACTTGGTCTAGACCTGGAATCCCGGGGTGTCCGGTACCCGTACCTCCATGACCCGTACCTCCCTCGCCTCCTCCCGCCCCTTCGGAGGCCGGCGACGCTCTCCGGGGAATCCCCCTCAGTACTGCGCAGCGCTCGAAGCTCAGTCTCACCCCCACCTCTGAAGAGCACCTGGAGCAGCAGCATGCGAAGAAAGAAGACATACGCGGCCTTCGTCGGCCTGGCGACCGTGGGAGCCCTCGCGCTCTCCTCCGGCGGCGCGAGCGGCCACGGCTACACCGATCTGCCCATCAGCCGGCAGAAGCTGTGCCAGCTCGGCACGGTCACGAACTGCGGCAGCATCCGATGGGAGCCGCAGAGCGTCGAAGGCCCCAAGGGCTTCCCGGCCCTCGGCCCGTCGGACGGGACCATCTGCTCCGGCGGCAACGCCCGCTTCGCCAGCCTCGACTCACCCACCACGCCGAACGGCGGCGCCTGGCCCACGACTTCGGTGACGAGCGGAGCGACGTACACCTTCCGCTGGCAGTTCACGGCGCGGCACTCCACGACCGACTTCCGTTACTACATCACCAGGAACGGCTGGAACGAGAACGCCCCGCTGACCCGGTCCGCCCTGGAGACCACGCCGTTCCTCACGGTCCCGTACAGCGGCCGCCCCCCGGCGAGCCTCTCCCACTCCGGGCAGCTCCCGTCGGGCAAGTCCGGCCACCACGTCATCCTCTCGGTCTGGACGATCGCCGACACCGGAAACGCCTTCTACGCCTGCTCGGATGTGCGGTTCTGACGCTCAGATCTTCCTCAGATCCGGTTGCCTGCATCCGGTCCGCGGGCATGCGGTCCGTGCACACCGCGAGCGTCCGGTGTGCGCGGATCGGGGGTTGCAGGTGGATTTCTTCTTCTATGCCGTGCCGCTGCTGATGATGGCCATCGCCGCCGCAGCCGCAGTCGGCATCCTGCGCCGGGCCCGGCGGATGCGGGCCGCGTGGGCGAGCGGCCTCACGGCCCGGGCGCGCTGCCTGCGCACCTACGCGACCACCCGCGGCGGCAACAACCGGACCACGACCCAGCACCACGTCTACGAGTTCGTCGCCCGCGACGGGCGCCCGGTCCGCTTCGAGGAGGCGGACGGACCCGCCATGACCGTCGAAGGCGACATCGTGACCGTCCACTACACCGCCGAACACCCGGAGCACGCCACGGCCTGCCCGCCCCGGAGCGGTCTGCTTTCCGGTCAGGTTCTCGGCGTGCTGATCGTCCTCGGGGTCGTCGTGGCCTTCTGTGTCTTCTTCATGAGCGCGTTCGGGGGAGCGCCCGACGGTTTCGGAGGTGCGGTGCCCTGACCGGGTGCGCCACGGCACTCCGGGTCGGGCCGGTCCGGCCGATCCCCCCCGGCCCCCTCCTCCACTTCTGACGTCTCGTCAGTTATGGTCCGCGGTATGGCCACTCCACCCGAAACGGCCGCCGACCTGGTACACGCCCACTGGGCCGACCGGCGTCCCGGTCTGTGGTTCGAGGACGAGGCGTACACCCATCACCAGGTGACCGCGGCCGCCGCCACCAGGGCCGCGCTGCTCACCGATCTCCTCCCTCGCGGAGTCGAACCCCACGCGGCCCTCCTCCTCGACAACACCCCCGAGTTCCCGTACTGGCTGAGCGCCGCCGCCCTCGCGGGGGCGGCCGTCGCCGGGATCAATCCGACCCGGCGCGGGGCCGAGCTCGCCCGCGACATCCTGCACACCGAGGCCCGCCTCCTGGTCACCGAGCGCGCCCATCTCCCGCTGCTCGACGGCCTCGACCTCCCCGGCGTCCGCGTCCTCGTCAGCGATACCGACGCGTACGCCGAGCTCCTCGAGGCGTACGAGGGCGCGAAACCGGGCGAGTACACCCTTGCCCCGGTCACCCCGGACAGCCGCCTGCTCCTCTACTTCACCTCCGGCTCGACCGGTGCCCCGAAGGCCGCGATCTGCACGCAGGGACGCCTCGCCGCGGCCGGTCGCTCCCTGGTGCGCTTCCACGGCGTGCGGGCGGAGGACGTGCATTACGTCTGCATGCCGATGTTCCACGGCAACGCGGTGATCGCCGACTGGGCCCCGGCCCTCGCCGCGGGCGCGGGCGTGGCCCTGCGCCGCCGCTTCTCCGCCTCGGCCTTCCTCTCCGACGTGCGCAGGTACAACGCCACGTACTTCACGTACGTGGGCCGCGCGATCCAGTATCTCCTCGCCACCGAACCCGCCCCCGACGACCGCGACAACCCGCTGCGCATCGGCTTCGGCACGGAGGCGGGGGCGGTGGACGCGCAGCGGTTCGCGGAACGCTTCGGCGTCAGGCTCGTCGAGGGCTACGGGTCCTCCGAGGGCGGCGCCTCGATCCAGCGCACCGCCGACACCCCGCCCGGTGCGATCGGCCGCGGTTCCCCGGGCGACGACCTCGCCGTCGTCGACCCGGCCACCCGCGCCGAGTGTCCGCCCGCGCGCTTCGGCCCCGGCGGGCGGCTGCTCAACGGCGACGAGGCGATCGGCGAGCTCGTCAACCGCGGCCGCAGCCCCTTCGAGGGCTACTGGCGCAACCCCGAGGCCGACGCGGCCCGCCTGCGCGACGGCTGGTACTGGACCGGCGACCTCTTCTACCGGGACACGGAGGGCTTCCTCTACTTCGCGGGCCGCACGGACGACCGGCTGCGCGTCGACAGCGAGAACCTCGCCGCGGCGATGATCGAGAACATCCTGGCGCGCTGGTCCGCGGCCTCTGCGGTCGCGGTGTACGCGGTGCCCGACCCGGTGGCCGGCGACCAGGTGATGGCCGCGCTCGCCCTGCGCCCGGAGGCCGGCGCCTTCGACCCGGCGGCCTTCGGCCGCTTCCTCGACGGCCAGGCGGACCTGGGCCCCAAGATGGTTCCCACGTATCTGCGCCTCGTGGAGCGCATGCCGGTGACGGCCACGAACAAGGTCCACCGCGTGGCGCTGCGCCGGTCGGGTTTCCGGTGCCCGGACCCGGTCTGGTGGCGATCCGGCGCCTCACCCTCGTACGCCCCGCTGACGGACCGCGACCGCACTGCACTCCTCGCCCGCTACCGGGAGCACGGCCGGGAGGATCTCCTCGGCCGCTGAGCGACCGCGGGCTCGACACCGCGCCGGCGCCTCCGGAGGGGTAGTGGTCGGGAGCACCCTCCGGAACCAGGTACTATTTACGAGGTCAAGCGCCGCTAGCTCAGTTGGTTAGAGCAGCTGACTCTTAATCAGCGGGTCCGGGGTTCGAGTCCCTGGCGGCGCACCGACACGAAGGCCCTCCATCAAGGTGGAGGGCCTTCGTCGTGTCCGAGCCGGTTCGCGGTGCGACGGCTCTCGTCGGGAGGGGTGCGGGCCCGCTCAGTCCACCGGTGCGGGTGCCGACAGGGCCAGTGGGCTTCCCTCCGGGAGGAGGTACGTCACGTACAGGATCACCGGCGTCGTGCCCAGGTTGCGGCCCACGTGGACGTCGTGCGCGCCGCCGGGCTCCAGGACGGTGCTGCCGGGCGGGGAGACCTCGACGGAGCGGTCGGCGAGGGTGCGGGTCAGGGTGCCCTGTTTGACGACGGCCAGGACCTGGCCGGGGTGGTAGTGCCAGCCCGTCGTGCCGCCGGGCGCGATCGTGACCGTGCGGAACGTGACGTCCGTACGGCCCTTCGCCTCGAACTGGAGGGTGTCCCCGGAGGTGCCCTTCGCCAGGACCGTACCGGTGGTGCCGCCGTCGCCAGTGGCGCCACCGGATCCGGATCCGCCGTCGCCGCCGTGGCCGTATGTGCCGCCTTCGCCGCTGTCGGCCGGTCGCGGCCGCCGTCGCGAAGGGCCTCGGGGGTGGACGCGGTCGGTCATCGGGTACGGCCCTCTCCTGGTCGGCATCGGCCACCGGGCTGATCGGTACAGGACAAGCTGATCAACGAATCAACCGTACTGATCACAAAGAGGCTTGCCGAGATCGCTTCCGGACAAGGGTTTACCTCCCCGGTCAACTGCGTGATCCTTGGCCCGCGTTCACCGGCCGCACGAGACCACCAGAACACCGGACAGGAGAACGCCGGACCACGAAGACCACCAGAACCATCCGGGGGAGCAGCGCCACTGAAAGTCGACCTGCTGGGGGCCCGTACGGGCCGGGGGCGAGGAAGGCCCCGTGGAGATCGGCGGCGTACGGCTGCGCATGCTGCTCGCCCGGCTTGCCCTGAAGGGCGGCCGCCCGGTCGGAGCCGACGGCCTCGTGGACGGCCTGTGGGGCGAGCATCCGCCCGCCGATGCCGCCAACGCCCTGCAGGCCCTGGTCTCCCGGCTCAGGCCGGACAGGGCGTTGTCGGGCCGGACAGGGCGTTGTCAGGCCGGACAGGGCGTTGTCAGGCCGGACAGGGCGTTGTCAGGCCGGACAGGGTGCTGTCAGGGCTGATGGGGCGTTGTCAGTGGGCGCCGATAGCCTTGGACAAGGGCTCGGCCCCCGGGCGGGAGGGGTCTGTCCGGCGCAAGGCGGGGCAGCTGCGCAGGCCGGGCAGCCGTCAGGGCGTGATCTTCACCGTCCATGAGCCCGACGGCGTGCGCCCCACCACCTGCACGCGGGTGCGTTCGCCCGGGACCTTGAAGGTTTCGCCGACGCGCACCGGGGCGTCCGCGAGCGGCGGGTAGACCGAGGAGTCCCAGCACGCCTCGGTCTCCGGGTGCGCGTCCAGGACCTCGACGGGACCGCCGCCGGACTCGGTGCCGCTGCGCACCCGGTACACGAGCACGCCTTCCGTGCAGGTGCGTTCGTCGTTGCCGACCGAGCCGCGTGCCTCGATGGCGAGGGCGCTGTCCCGGCCGGTGCGCACCACCGCGAGCCGGGTGCCGCCCGCTGATCCGCTGTCGGTCGGCGCGGCCAGCGGGGCGAGGGTGAGCAGCCCCGAGTCCGGGCCCCGCACGCAGGTCACCTGGTGCGGCTGCAGCCAGCCCAGCTTCCACTTGTGCCAGCCGAACGGCTCGGGCGAGAGCCCGAACTGGCTGCCCATGACATCCCAGTCCCCGACATACGTATCCCAGTCGCCGTTGCCGTCGCTCGGCCGGTGGTAGAGGTCGGGCAGGTCGAAGACATGGCCGGTCTCGTGCGCGAGGACGTTGCGGTCCGGCGGATGCTGCTCGAAGACGGTGACGATCCGCCGTACGTCCGTGCCGTCGGCGCGCGGTGGATGCTCGAAGTTGACGACCTTCGTGGCATCCGAGTCCACGCCGGGTGCGTCCGGATCGGCGACGAAGTAGACGACGTCGTAGGCGCTGAAGTCCACCACCGGATCGGCCGCGGACAGCGCGTCCCGCAGATACATGGAGCGCTTCCCGGCCTCCCAGTCCCGCTGTATGCCGTACGCGGTGGAGGCCCGCGGCATCTCGATCCACTCGGTGCGCGGATGCGGCCGCAGCCGGAATTGGCCGTAGGAGGCCCGCTCGAAGAAGCGGCTGGTGGCGGGGAAGTGGTCGGCGGTCAGCTCTTCGGGTGTGGTCAGCGGGCGCGCGTCCGGGAAGGAGAGGAAGACGAGGACCGCGTCGAGCCGCCGGACCGGGCGCGGATACGCGGTGTTCCAGGTGTCGAGGCCCTCCGAGTGGTGCGCGGAGGTGCGCTGCAGGGCGCAGGGCGCCACGACGGGCTCGGCCACCGCCGGTCCCGCGACGAGCGACATGGCCGCGAGCGCCGCGAGCGACGTGAGCGCGGCGGCGGCACTGCGTGCCCGGTCCCCCTCAAGAGGCAGGCCCCCTCGGGGGAGCTGACGCGGCACGTAGACCTCCCTGTGCGGATCGCGGAACACCTCCCTCAGCCTGTGGTGGTTTGTTCGGCTTCGTCCTGTTCGGGTGGCCCGGTCGGGTGAGGGCGTGACATGCCCGGGGTTCACGGAAAGTCACAGCCGTTCAGGAGCGGTCCGTGGGGTGCGGGTGGGCGAAAGGATCCGGGCGCGACCTGCGCAGAAACGATCGGGCGGCAACGGCCGTGCCGGACAAGGGAGTCCGGAACCTGCCCCCGGGAGGGCTCCGGGGCCGCCGGGTGACTGGAACGGCCCGTGAAACAGCCTCTATGATCGGCACACTTTCCGGCCGGACACCCCGACCGTCAGACCTGAACACGACAACTGCCCTGCGGGGGTGTGCGGTGAGCGGAACGTCCGAAGGGCCGGCACCGACGGCGGGACCGACCGCCGCTGAGACCGGGTCGATGCTTACGGAGCGTCACGGGATGGTGCTACGAGAGGCAGCCGACGGCGGCGGCACGGGAGCCGCGGGCGAGGACGTCGTGAGCGAGGACGGCGCGGGAGCCGCGGGCGAGGACGTCGCGGGCGCCGTGGATCATGGCGGAGCCGGATCCGTCGACCCTGGATCCGGCGACCTCGGTGCCGAGCGTGGCGGCGAGAGCGGTGCCGAGAGTGGTGCCGAGCGTGGCGGCGAGGGCGCCTACGGCCACCGGGCCCCCGGCCCCGAACCCGCCGCCTCCAGCGCCCCCGCCCCCATGGACCGCCTCGGCCGCAGAGCCAAGGAGCTCCGCGACTACCGCGCCGCCTTCCACGCCGCGCACTTCGCCATGGCCGTCGTCGACCGCGAGGGCTTCGTGGTCTCCGGCAACGACGCGCTCGCAGACCTCATCGGCACCACCGCCGCCGAGCTCACCGGCCTGGTCGCCGCCGACCTCGTCGACCTGGCCTCCGACGCCCGTACCTGGCACGCCTACCGCGAGGTCCTGCGCGGCCGCCAGGCCCGACTCCGCTGCACCCGCCGCCTCAAGCACCCCGACGGCCACTCGCTCTGGGCCCAGATCACCGTCTCGCCGATGCCCGGCACGGCGACCGTCCTGCTCGCGCTCGCCGACATCAGCGCCCGCCGCGAACTCCAGGCCCAGCTGCGCCACCTGCAGATGTACGACGCGGTCACCCGTCTGCCCAACCGCACCCTGTTCTTCGAACGCCTCACCACCGCCCTGGAGTCCGCCGCGGACGAGGACGGCGGCGGCACCGGCCGGATCGGCCTGTGCTACCTGGACCTCGACGGCTTCAAGGCCGTCAACGACACCCTCGGCCACCGCATCGGCGACCGCCTGCTCGCCGAGGCCGCGGCCCGCCTGACCCGCTGCGCCGACCAGGTCGCGTACGACCGCTGGCAGCACGGCCATCCGGCACCGCTCGTGGCACGGCTCGGCGGTGACGAGTTCGCCCTCCTCGTCGAGGACTCCACCGGCACGGAGCAGCTCGCCGACCTCGCCGAATCGGTCCTGAAGACCCTCCAGGAACCCTTCGACCTCGCCGGTCACCGCCTCTCGGTCTCCGCCTCGATCGGCGTCGTGGAACGCCGCGCGGCCGGCACCACCGCCACCCACCTCATGCAGGCCGCCGACACCACGCTCTACTGGGCGAAGGCCGACGGCAAGGCCCGCTGGACCCTCTTCGACCCTGAGCGCAACGCCCACCGAATGACCCGCCAGGCGCTCTCCTCCACACTGCGCCCCGCCGTCGACCGCGGCGAATTCGCTCTCGAATACCAGCCGCTGGTCGGCCTGGACGACGGCGCCGTCCGGGGTGTCGAAGCCCTCGTCCGCTGGCACCACCCGCAGTTCGGCACCCTCACGCCGAATCGGTTCATCACATTGGCCGAGGAAGACGGCTCGATCGTCCAGCTCGGCCGCTGGGTCCTGCGTACGGCCTGCGCCCAGGCCCGCCGCTGGCAGCTCGACCACCCCACCGCCCCACCGCTCTTCGTCTCCGTCAACGTGGCGGTCCGCCAGGTCTGGGACTCGGATCTGGTGGCGGACGTGGCATCCATCCTCGCCGAAACCGGCCTCGACCCGTCCCTCCTCCAGCTCGAACTCACCGAATCCGCGGTCATGGGTTCATCGGGCCGCCCCTTGCGAGCCCTCAAGGCCCTCTCCGACATGGGCGTCCGCATCGCCATCGACGACTTCGGCACCGGCTACTCCAACCTCGCCTACCTCAGCCGCCTCCCCGTCTCGGTCCTCAAACTCGACGGCTCCTTCGTCCGCGGCTTCCAGTACCCGGACGACGACCCCACCCACACCAACCCCGCGGACGCCACCATCGTCGAGGCCATGGTCCACCTGGCCCACCGCCTGGGCCTCACGGTCACCGCCGAATGCGTCGAAACCGCCCTCCAGGCCGACCGCCTCCGCGCCATCGGCTGCGACACGGGCCAGGGCTGGCACTACTCCCGCGCGGTCCCACCGGACCGGATCTCGCAGCTCCTGCGCGAGGCGGCCGAGGCCAGGCCCAGCCGCTGAGCGGATGGCCTCCCCGTTGACATCGGTGCCCCTGGTCTCCTCCCCGCCGGGGAATAGCCGAGCGCCCGCACGGGTTCGCACCTCCTGTGCATCCCCGCAGGTCAGGTACAGGAGGCAACCCGGTGAGCGATCCCATCCGCGGAACAGTGCAGGGCGCGGCGCCCGTCCCCCTCTCCGTGCTCGACCTTGCGACCGTGGGCGAGGGGAGCAGCTCCACGCAGGCGCTGCGGACCAGCGTGGAGATAGCGCGTCTCGCCGAAGCGCGGGGGTTCCATCGGTACTGGGTGGCCGAGCATCACTCCATGCCCGGAGTCGCCTCCAGTTCGCCCGCGGTGATCCTCGCCCATCTCGCCGCGCACACCGAGCGCATCCGGCTCGGTTCGGGCGGGGTGATGCTGCCGAACCACGCGCCGCTCGTGATCGCCGAGCAGTTCGGGACGCTGGAGGCGATGGCTCCCGGGCGGATCGACCTCGGGCTCGGGCGGGCGCCCGGGACGGACGGTGCCACGGCGGCGGCCCTGCGACGCACTGAGAACCTCCATGAGGGTGCGGACGCATTCCCGCAGCAGCTCGCCGAGCTGGTCCGGTTCCTCGACGACGACTTTCCCGACGGGCATCCGTACGCCCGTATCCACGCCGTCCCCGGTCCCGTGCAGGGCGTGAAGGGGCGGCCGCCCGTGTGGCTGCTCGGGTCCTCCGGGTTCAGCGCGCGGCTCGCCGGCACGCTCGGGCTGCCGTTCGCCTTCGCGCACCACTTCTCCGCGCGCAACACCGTTCCCGCGCTCGACCTCTACCGCGAGAGCTTCCGCCCGAGCGCCGTGCTCGACGAGCCGTACGCGCTGATCGGCGTCGCCGCGCTGGCGGGCGAGGACGAGCGTGAGGCGCGGCGGCAGGTGATGACCGGGGCGCTGTCCATGCTGCGGCTGCGCAGCGGGCGCCCCGGGCTCATCCCGACGCCCGAGCAGGCCGAGGCGTACGAGTTCAGCGCCGTGGAGCGGGAGTTCGTGGACGGCTGGGTGCGCAACGTCGTCCACGGCACGCCCGATGCCGTACGGGACGGGCTCGACGCGCTGCAGAAGCGCACGGGCGCGGACGAGCTGATGCTGACCGCCAATGCGCATGGCGGTGAGGCACGGCTGCGGTCGTATGGGCTCATCGCGGACGCGTACGGGATGTGAGCCGGAGGTGCGCCCCGGGCGCCGGGTGCGGCGTGGTCGTTCCGGCGCCCCGGAGGCGGTGTGCGCAGTCCCCCGCGCCCCTGGGCAGGGCCCCTGACGTGTCCCCGGGGCCGTCAGCCGTGGGACTGGACGACCGGTTCTTTTGTGAAGAGGGCTCCCAGGGCGGGGGCGTTGACGCGGCGGCCGGCGAGGCGGAGGGCCTCCCAGACCGTGACCTGGTTGGCCGTGAGGACCGGCTTGCCCAGCTCCGCCTCCAAGGCGCGCAGGTGGGAGGCGGTGTGCAGGGCCGTGTCCGGGAGCAGCACCGCCTGCGCGTCGGGGTGGTCGCCGGTGCGGGCGAGCTCCAGGACCTCCTCGCGGCCCCACGTGCCCACCTCCGCGGCCGTGATGATGCCGCTGCCGCGCATCGCGACGACGTCGATGCCGGCCGCGTTCAGGAACGTGACGAAGTGGGCCGCCACGTCCTCCGGGTACGTCGCGGCCACCGCCACCCGGGTCGCGCCGACTTCCCGTACGGCGTGGGCGAAGGCGAAGGACGTGCTCGACGCCGGGAGTCCGGCGGCCTTCGCGAGGGTGCGGACCTGTTCGTGCGCGCCCTCCCAGCCGAAGACGAAGGAACCGCTGGTGCACGCCCACACCACCGCCTCGGCGCCCGAGAGCCGCAGCTGCTCGATACCGGCCGCGAGGCGGTCCGGCGCACCCATCTTCAGCAGCGCGTCCACGCGATGGGCGTCCTCACCGATGTCCGTGTGGATCACGGTCAGGCGGACGTCCGTGTCGAGCAGCTGCTCGATCCGCGGGTAGTCGTCCTCGGCGCTGTGGCCCGGGTAGAGGAATCCGAGTGCGGTCATCTGGGTGGCCTCCCGGGGAGGGTCGGGGACGGTCATTCGGGTCGTGCGGGGTCCTCCGGCGACGCGGGTGGCTCCGGCAGTACGCCGCCGGGTGCCTCCGATACCGGAAGCCCCGCCGGCTCGGCCGGGTACGCCGGTGCCTCCGTCACCGGAAGCCCCGCAGGCTCCGCCGGGAACCCGGACGGCTCCGCCGGGAACCCCGGCGCCTCCGTCACCGGCAGCCCTGCAGGCTCCGTCAGGGCCACCGCCGGTGGTGGGTCCTGGAAGGACGCCACCTCCGGGAGGGCACCGACCGGCGGATCCTCGTGCACCACCAGCATGCGCCGCGCCGCCGTGTCGAGCAGCGACTGATACGGGCCCACCGCATCCGTACCCATCCGGCGCAGCGCCGACCACATCGTCACCTGGTTCGCCGAAAGCACCGGGATCCGCAGCTCCGCCTCGAGCTGCGGGATCGCGTCGTACGTCGGCAGGTTGGTGCAGCTGATGAAGAGCGCGTCGACCTCGGCGGGCAGCCGGTCGACCGCCTGGCGCGCCACCTCGACGACATCGCGGTACGGCACCTTCCAGATGTGCCGCGTCAGCCCCAGATACGAGCAGCCCTGGACGGTGATGCCCGCCTCGCCGAGGAAGTCCTCGAGGGACTGCGTGACGGAGTACGTGTACGGGGTGACCAGCGCGATCCGCCGGGCACCCAGCCAGTGCAGCGCCTCGACCAGCGCCCCCGACGTGGTGAGCGCGGGCACCTCGCCCGCCGTCTCCATGGCCGTGGACATGGTGCGCTCGCCGGCGGCGCCGTCCACGAAGCTGCCCGAGGTGCAGGCGTAGGCGATGACCTCGGGTTCGGCGGAGGTGAGCGCCCGTACCGCCTCGCGCAGCGTCTGATGCTCGCTGACCAGGCGGGCCAGGTCGAGACTCACCTCGACCGGTACGAACGGGGTGCGGGTGAGGTAGAGCGAGATCTCGTCGGGGACCCATCGCCACAGCTCCCGGTCGAGAGCGAAGTCGAAGGGTGCGACGACACCGAGTCCGCGTTGCGGATGGGGTCCGCTGAATACGGAGACGTCCATGACTGGCCCCTTGAAAAACGCAGGTGAGGGTAAGGGCCGGCCGGGGGCCGGAGGGTGCGGAGATCCGGCAGCGCTTGCCGGGACGCCGGGACGGAGGGTGCGCGGAGCCGGCGGATGGCCGGGACGTCGGGACAAATGACGTTGTGCGGTTGTGATGCCCCATCTGAGGCCCGTTCACGCAGGTGAACAGGGACCTGTCTGTAGTCCGATCGGTGGTCCGTGCGGGCGGAAACAGAGCCCGTGTTGACGACGGTAGATTCGGGTGCCAGCGTGGTCAATCCGTGCACTTCAGACGGCCGCAGAAACCACCTCCAGGGAGGCGGACCCCGCCCTTGCCGAACGGTCTGACGCCCACGCCGGGGCCCGCACGCGCGAAGCGCCCCACGCTCCTCGTCCTCGACGCCGACCCGCCGCCGCGCCTGGGCGGACTGACCGGTCGCGCCCACGTCGTCCACACCGACGAGGCGCACCTCGCCGAGCGGCTGCCCACCGCCGATGTGCTCCTGGTCTGGGACTTCTCCTCGCACGCGCTGCGCGACGCCTGGCCAGGCGAAGGCCCGCGGCCGGTCTGGGTGCACACCGCGAGCGCGGGCGCCGACCATCTGATGAGCCCCGAACTGATGGACTCCGACACCGTCGTCACCAATGCGCGCGGCATCTTCGACGCACCGATCGCCGAGTACGTGGCGGGTCTGGTGCTCGCCTTCGCAAAGGACCTGCCGCGCACGCTCGACCTCCAGTCGCGCCGCGAGTGGCGGCACCGCGAGACCCGGCGGGTCGCGGGAACCCGGGCCTGTGTGGTGGGTTCGGGGCCGATCGGGCGGGCGATCGCATCGAGTCTGAAGGCGCTCGGCGTGCACGCCGCCGTCGTCGGCCGCACCCCGCGCACCGGCATCCACGGCCCCGACGACCTGGACCGGCTGCTCGCGCAGGCCGACTGGGTCGTGTGCGCGGCGCCGCTCACCGAGTCGACGCGCGGCATGTTCGACGCCCGCCGCTTCGGCCTGATGCAGCCCTCGGCGCACTTCGTCAACGTGGGCCGAGGCGCGCTCGTCGTCGAGGACGACCTGGTGGAGGCGCTCGGGCGCCGCTGGATCGCGGGCGCCGCGCTCGACGTCTTCGACCGGGAGCCGCTGCCTGCAAACAGCCCGCTGTGGGAGGTTCCCGGCCTGCTCGTCTCCCCGCACATGAGCGGCGACATCATCGGCTGGCGCGATGAACTCGCCGTGCAGTTCGTCGAGCTGTACGAGCGCTGGGAGTCCGGGAAGCCGCTCAGGAACGTGATCGACAAGAAACGTGGGTATGTCCCCGGACACTGACCGCGGGCAGGTATCCGGACACCGACCGCGGATACGTCCCCGGACGTCGACCGTCACCGCGTCGAACGACCGCACCACCTCGCACCACGTCAAGGACTGGGAGGGCGCATGACCGAACCCGGCAGCCTCACCGCCGTACAACTCCTGACGGCCTACGGCAAAGGCGAGCTGAGCCCCGTCGACGCCACCCGCGCGGCGCTCACCCGGATCGAGGAGACCGAACCGGCGGTCAACGCGTTCGTGCGCGTCGACGCCGCCTCCGCCCTGCGGCAGGCCGAGGAATCGGCGGCGCGCTGGCGGCGCGGCGAGCCGGAGGGACTGCTCGACGGCGTGCCGGTCACGGTGAAGGACATCCTGCTGCAGAAGGGCGCCCCGACCCTGCGCGGCTCGAAGCTGAGCCGTACAGAGGGGCCCTTCGACGAGGACGCGCCGTCCGTGGCGCGGCTGCGCGAGCACGGCGCGGTCTTCCTCGGCAAGACCACCACCCCCGAGTTCGGCTGGAAGGGCGTCACCGACAGCCCGCTCTCCGGCATCACCCGCAACCCGTACGATCCCGCGCGCACCGCGGGCGGCTCCAGCGGCGGCGCGGCGGCCGCGGTGGCGCTCGGCGCCGGCCCTGTCGCCCTCGGGACCGACGGCGGCGGGAGCGTGCGCATCCCCGGCGCCTTCTGCGGCATCTTCGGCCTCAAACCGACCTACGGGCGGGTCCCGCTGTATCCGGCCAGCGCCTTCGGCACGCTCGCGCACGTCGGCCCGATGACCCGGGACGTCGCCGACGCCGCCCTGGTCATGGATGTGATCGGCGGCGCGGACCACCGCGACTGGTCCGCGCTCGCACCGCCCGAGGGCTCCTTCCGCGAAGGCCTCGACGCCGGGGTGCGCGGGCTGCGGATCGCCTACTCGCCGTCCTTCGGCGGGCAGGTCGCCGTCGACCCGCGGGTGGCCGCCGCCGTCCGCGCGGCCGTCGAGCGGCTCGCCGGGCTCGGGGCGTACGTGGAGGAGGCGGACCCCGACTTCAGCGACCCCGTCGAGGCCTTCCACACCCTGTGGTTCGCGGGCGCGGCCCGCGTCACCGAACACTTCGGCAAGGAGCAGCGCGAACTGCTCGACCCGGGCCTGCGCGAGATCACCTCCCGCGGCGCCCGCTACAGCGCCCTCGACTACCTCGCCGCGACGGACGTACGGATGGGGCTCGGGCGCCGGATGGGCCGCTTCCACGCCACGTACGACCTGCTCGTCACCCCGACCCTGCCGCTCACCGCTTTTGCCGCGGGCCGGGAGACGCCGGGCGGGCGCGGCCGGTGGACCGGCTGGACCCCGTTCACGTACCCCTTCAACCTCACCCAGCAGCCCGCCGCCACGGTCCCCTGCGGGGTGGACGGCGACGGCCTGCCGATCGGCGTACAGCTGGTCGCCGCGCGGCACCAGGACGCGCTGGTGCTGCGGGCGGCGCAGGCGCTGTACGCGGCCGGGGTGGCGGATATTCCGCCGCCCCGGCTGCCGTAGGGCCGCCTGCCCGGCTCCTCCTCCGGCCCGGCGGCGGATCCGGCGCGGACTCGGAGCCGACGGGATTCCGCCGCGGGCTCAGAGCCTGCGGAAACTCAGGGTCTCGCCCACCGCCCCCGACCGCCACAGGTCCTGGCAGGCCTCGGCCATCCGGTCGAGGCCTTCCACGATCTGGCCCCAGACGATGCCGGGCACCCAGCCCACATCACCGTTGAGGAGCAGATTGTTGCGCTCGTAGAACAGGGCGAGGTCGACGACAGTGCCCCGCTGCTCGGTGTCGTAGCCGTAGGATTTCGTGCCCAATTCCGTGTCGGAAAAGGTGAAGTAGCACAGATCGCCCGGGATCGGGGTGACCGTCGGGTTCTCCAGCGGCGGCTCCTTTTCGGCGAAGGCCGGGAAAAGGGCGTAGATCTCGTTACGGGCGTACTTGGCGTGGTAGACGGGCGAGCCGAGCGGCAGCGCCTTCCACACCGCCGCGCAGGTCAGCGGGGCACGGTCCGTCAGGAGCCGGGCGGTGCAGCGGACATCGCGCTTGTCGAGCGCGACCTCGATGTGGCGTTCGGTCGGACGTGTGCCGTGGGGTTCGGTGTCCATCTGGCCTTCCGTGGATCGTTCCGTTTGTGCCGTCATCTCCTTATCGTCCCGCCTGGGTCAACACCGCCTCGCGCACAAGTGGGAACAAGCATTCCGTGTCGGGCCGAAAATGACCCGCATAACCGGACTGAGTTCGGGTAGCCGCGCGGCCATGGCTCCACCACATGGGAACGACTCAGGGAAAGCACAAGGTCTCCGCACACCATGGGCTGGGCGGTCGCTGCGCCGCCGGTCCCTGCTCGCGGGCGCCGCGGCACTCGGGACACTGGGTGTCAGCGCGTGTGCCCGCGTGCCCGAGCCCGGCAAAATCGAGGGTGGTGATCTGCTCGAACGGCTCAGGGATGCCGGGACGGTACGGATCGGTGTCGCCGGCGAGGTCCCCTATGGCTACATCGACAAGAAGGGTGAAGTCACCGGCGAGGCGCCGGAAATCGCCAAGGTCATCTTCCCGCGGCTCGGCGTGCCCAACGTGACGGCCGTGCCCACGGAGTTCGGCGCGCTGATCCCGGGCCTGACACAGGCACAGCAGTTCGATGTCGTCTCGGCCGGTATGTACATCAACCCGCCGCGCTGCGAGCAGGTCCTGTTCTCCGATCCCGACTACATCATGCTCGACTCCTTCATCGTCAAGGCCGGCAATCCGCACGGCATCAAGACGTACAAGGACATCGCGGAGAAGGGCCTGAAGCTGGCCAGCGGCACCGCGTACGCGGAGATCGACTACGCCAAGGCCAACGGGGTCAAGGAGGTCATGGTCCTGCCCGACCAGGTGGCCGGCCTCGACGCCGTACGCCAGGGCCGGGTGGACGCCTTCGCCGGCACCAACATCACCGTCGTGGAAGTGGTCAAGGGCGCGAGCGGTGTCGAGGCGACCGAGGCCTTCCAGCCGATCGTCGACGGCGAACCGGCCTACGGCGCCGGCGGCTTCGCCTTCCGGCTCTCCGAGCGGAACCTGCGCGATGCCTTCAACGAAGAGCTGCAGAAGATGAAGAAGAGCGGTGAACTCCTGCGGGTGGTGCAGCCGTTCGGCTTCACCAAGGACGAGATGACCGACCTCACCGTCGACGACCTCTGTCCCGGTGCTTACGGGAACGGAGGGGCATCCTGATGACCTGGGCCTTCTTCGAGAGCTGGTTCCTTCCGGGGATCTGGATCACCATCCAGGTCACCTTCTTCAGCGCGATCGTCGCCCTGGCGATCGCCTTCATCATCGGCCTGGGCCGCACGGCACCGAGCCGGACGGTGCGGATCCTCTCGGGCATCTACTTCGAGATCTTCCGCTCCACCTCCTCGCTGGTCTTCATGTTCTGGATCGCCTTCACGGTGCCGATGCTGTTCCAGGTCAGGTTCATCGGCATGGCGGCCGGCATCGTGGCACTCGGCATGACCTACGGGGCATACGGCTCCGAGGTCGTGCGCGGCGCACTCCAGGCCGTACCCGCCGCCCAGCGCGAGGCGGGCATCGCACTGAACTTCACGCGCGCCCAGCGACTGCGCAAGATCGAGATTCCGCAGGCCTGGCCCGAGATGCTCCCGCCGTTCAACAACCTGCTGATCGAGCTGCTCAAGGGCACCTCGCTGGTCTCGCTGATCCTGATCGCGGACATGACCTTCGCGGGCAACCTGCAGCGCCTGGTGTCGGGCGACAGCGCGCCCGTCTACACGCTGCTGCTCGTCGTGTACTTCATCCTCGCCTTCCTGCTCACCCGAGGGATGCGCCTTCTGGAGCGGCGCGCCAAGGCGAAGGTCGGCCAAGCGCCGCCGAAGAGCGGATTCTTCGCCGGTCTGCGTGAGCGCGGGGCCGTCGACGCCGTGACCGGCACGGCAGGTACCGGGGGTGCCAAGTGAACTGGGACTGGTCAAACGTCGACGCGTTCATGCCGCGGTTCTGGGACGGCGTGCTCGTCACGCTGCAGGCCCTGGCCGGCGGTGTGATCATCGCCTTCACGCTCGGCCTCGTCTGGGCCATAGCGCTCCGGTCCTCGCAGCCCTGGGTCCGCTGGCCCGTCGCCGTGTTCACGGAGTTCGTCCGCAACACCCCGCTGCTCGTCCAGCTGTTCTTCCTGTTCTACGTGGTGCCCTCCTTCGGGCCCACGATGTCCCCGCTCATGACGGGCATCGTCGGCCTCGGCCTGCACTACTCCACGTACACGAGCGAGGTCTACCGCGCGGGCATCGAAGGTGTTCCCGTGGGCCAGTGGGAGGCGGCCACCGCGCTCAGCCTGCCCAAGCGGCGCACATGGACCGCGGTGATCCTGCCGCAGGCCGTGCGCAGGGTGATCCCCGCGCTCGGCAACTATGTGATCGTCATGCTGAAGGAATCCCCGCAGCTGGCCGCCATCGGCGCGCTCGAAATGCTCGGCGAGGCGCGCGGTTTCAGCAGCGAGACCTTCACCTTCGAGGCGATCAGCATCGTCGGCATCGCCTTCATCGTCATCGCCTACCCGGCTTCTGTCCTCATGCGAGCTTTGGAGCGTCGCCTTGTCCGCTGAAACCACATCCGCAGACCAGAATCCCGCCGTCGACGGCAGCGAACTGATCCGCTTCGACAAGGTCACCAAGCGCTTCGGCTCCAACACTGTCCTCGACGAGCTGGACTTCTCCGTCGACTCCGGCAAGCACGTGACCCTGATCGGTCCGTCCGGCTCCGGCAAGACCACGATCCTGCGTCTCCTGATGACCCTGGTGAAGCCCGAGGAGGGCACCATCACGGTCAACGGCGACTACCTCACGCACGAGAAGCGCGGCGACAAGCTGGTGCCCGCCTCCGAGAAGCACATCCGTGAGGTGCGCAAGAACATCGGGATGGTCTTCCAGCAGTTCAACCTCTTCCCGAACATGCGCGTCCTGCAGAACATCATGGAAGCGCCGGTCACGGTGCTCGGCCTGTCCAAGGACGAGGCCGAGTCGCGCGGGCGCGAACTGCTGGAGATGGTCGGCCTCGCCGACAAGGCGAATGCCTACCCGTCGCAGCTCTCCGGCGGTCAGCAGCAGCGTGTCGCGATCGCCCGCGCGCTCGCGATGCGCCCGCAGATCCTGCTGCTCGACGAGGTGACCTCGGCGCTCGACCCGGAGCTCGTCGCCGGTGTCCTCGACGTCCTGCGGGACGTCGCGCACTCCACCGACATCACGATGCTCTGCGTGACCCACGAGATGAACTTCGCCCGGGACATCTCGGATCAGGTCCTCATGTTCGACAAGGGCAAGGTCATCGAATCGGGCGCACCGGACAAGATCTTCGGTGATCCCGATCACGAGCGCACCCGGGAATTCCTCAGCGCAGTCCTCTGAATGCGCCGGGTGAACGGCGCCGTGTGAAGCCGCGCGGCGCACAACACCCGAGCTAGCGGCGTCATCCTGTGCCGCTGGCATATGCCAGAGTGGCGCGCTCCTGCGCAGGCGGCCTGTCCGCCCGCGCGGAGCGCGCCACAATCTCGTCAACAGGCCCTCCGCATGCGCCGTTTGGCGGCTATCGTGGTAACCGAGCCCAGCTGTCCGGAACCGGTCCATGCAGGGGGATACCGTGGCGCTGAAGCCTGAGTCGACCGCGCCGAACCACTCGGTGCAGCACGCGCTGCGTGTGCTCGAAACCGTGTCGAGGCACGCCGCGGGCGTGACGGATGTCCAGATCGCCCGCGAAACCGGGCTGGCCACGGAGCAGTTGACCACGCTGCTGCTCATGCTGCGCCGCGAGGGATACGTCCAGCAGGTCGCCGACGGCGCCTATGTGGGCGGCGACGCGCTCAACCGCCTCGGCTCCTCCACCGGCGCCCGCGAGCAGGCCATCACCGACCAGCTGCAGACCGCCCTCGACCGGCTCCGCGACTCCGTCGGCGCGGCCGTCTACATCAGCCGCTATGTCGACGGCGAGGTCCGCATCATGCAGTACGCGGCCGGACCGACGACCCCCGCGGTCAACGAATGGGTGGACTTCCGCTCGGCCGCCCACGCGAGCGCGGTGGGCAAGTCACTCCTGACCCAGCTCGACATCAACGGGCGCCGCGACCACCTCTCCCGGCACAAGCCGGCCCGCCTCACCTCGCGCACCATCACCAACGAGCGCCTCCTCTTCAGTCGCCTCGACGCCCAGCCGCCCACGGTTCCGGTCCTCGACCTCCAGGAGTACGCGGTCGGCACGGTCTGCGCGGCCGTCCCCATCACGGCAGGCGCGGCGGTCGGCTGCCTGGCCCTCTCGATGCCGGTCGAACACGCCCACCGCCTGCGCGCAGCAGCGGACACGCTGAACCGCGGGGCGGCGCCGGTGCTGCTCTCGCTGGCGATCTGAGGGGGCGCCCCGGCGGATGGGGTGAACTGTCGCGGGGCGTGCGGCGAAGCCATCCGCAGCCGGTCAGCCGTCCGCACGAGTGCGGCGACCCGGACATGACGAAGGCCCCCACCGTGAGGTGGGGGCCTTCCGTGTCGGTGCGCCGCCAGGGACTCGAACCCCGGACCCGCTGATTAAGAGTCAGCTGCTCTAACCAACTGAGCTAGCGGCGCCTGCTGACGTCGTAGACCTTAGCATCCTGGTCCGGGGGAGGAAAAATCGATATGCGGACCGCCGCACGCGCGGCCTGTACCCCGGCCCAGAGCAGCACCTCCGGCCCCGGCAGCCAAGGGCTGCGGGTGTCCGGCGCGACCACCCAGCGCGATCCGCAGGCCCCGCCGGGCACGGCCGCCGGGGCCGGAACCGTCACCGCGTCGCCTGCCCCGTGGCACAGCGGAGTGGGCACGGCCTCGCCCCACTCCTCCCAGGCCAGCAGTGACGGCAGCCGCTGCGCGGTCCCCGGCGCGGTGAAGATCAGCATGCGCCCGCGGTACGTGGCCACGGGCCCCGACCCCGGACCCTCCTCCCATAACCGGTCCAGCATCCGCCGCCCGAAGACCGCCGGCACGCTCACCACGTCGAAAGCCTTCCCGCACGGCAGCACGACGGGCGCGGCGGGCCGCAGCTCCCACAGGGCGAGGGTTGAACGCGGATGGGTCGTCGCCGACGCCAGCCATGCGGCCCCGTCGGGCGTCACGCAGTCGACGTGCGCCGCCGCCGCGTAGGCGCCACGGGCGTGCCCGGGGTGGGGGTGCTGGCTGCTCAACCGAGTACTCATGGTGCCTATGTCTACCGGTGGTGAGTGCGTGATCTCATGGAGTTACGCATTCCGGAGACGTGTGGACCTGCCATGGGGTATGACTCCCGCCCGGGCGCCGGGCGGGAGTCATGCGTCATGCGTCATGCGCCGGACGCCGGACGCCGGACGCCGGACGCCGGACGCCGGGCGCGCCCGGGCCCGGTCGGGGGTGCGGGCTGTCAGGTCAGGTGGGCGAAGTGGATGGCGTCGGCGGCTGCGGCTCCGGCGGTGACGGCGGGGACGGCTCCCTGTTCCCAGGTCCGCGCGGTCAGGTCGCCGGCGGCGTAGAGGCCCGGGATGCTGGTCTGCCGGCTGTCGTCCACCGTGATGTAGCCGTCGGCGTCGAGGGCGAGGCCATGGTCCCTGGCCAGGCGTTCGACGATCGGGACCTGCCGCTGAGGCTGCGGCCACAGCAGGGTCTGGCGCTTGAGGAGGGTGCCGTCGGCCAGTTCGACGGTGTGCAGGTCGCCCTCGGTGTGGTGCAGGCGGACGATCTGGCCCAGGACGAGGTCGCCGCCCTGCTCGCGCAGGCTGCGGCGCAGGTCGTCGGCACCGGGCAGGGAGGGCGGGGCGATGGCGATGGTGTCGCCGGTCCAGGCGCGGAATGCGGTGGCTGCCATGCCGAGGTAGCGGGGCTCGTCGGAGACCAGGGCCCAGGTGCGGTCGGCGTTCTCCTCGCCGATGCAGAACGGGCAGTGGATCACCGTGCGGCCCCAGCATGCCGCGAAGCCGTCCACGCCGTCGGGGTGCTGGTCGATCACGCCGGTGGCCAGGATGACGTTCCGGGCCCAGGCGGTGGCTCCGTCGTCGGTGCGCACGGTGAAGCCGTCGCCGGGCAGCGGGGTGACCTCGCCGACCGTGGCGTCGAGCCGCGTGGCCAGGCCGTAGCGGTCCAGCTCCTCCCAGGCGCGGGAGCGCAGCTCGTCGGGGGTGGCGCCCTCCAGGCCGATCAGGCCGTGCACGCCGCGGGAGGCGGCGTTGCGGGGCGGCGTGGGGGACTCGATGACGAGGCTGCGCTGCCGGTAGCGGGTCAGGGTCTGCGCGGCGGTCAGGCCTGCGGGCCCGCCGCCGATGATCACGGTGTCGTACTGGGCGGTGGTGTCCATGGGGTGCCTCCGAGGGGGCTTGACGGAATCGAATGACCAGTGGTCATACTACTGACCAACGGTCATTCGCTCGATCCCATTCCCGCTGGAGGAAAAGTGATGCACACCACCGGACACGCCTGCGAGACGCAGGACGGCAACCACACCCACGGACCCGGGGCCGCCTCGTACCCGGATTTCGCGTGGGACGACCTCTACACCGGCGACGGCAGCGACACCGCCGCCCCCGACCTGGCGCTCCTGGCCCCCGCCGACGGCCTCCCGCCGGGCAGGGCCCTTGACCTGGGTTGTGGCGCCGGGGGCAACGCCCTCGCGCTCGCCGAACGCGGCTGGCGCGTCACCTGCGTGGACCTCGCCCCCCGCGCCATCGCCTCCACCCGCGCCGCCGCCTGCGCCCGCGGCCTGGACGACCGGATGGATCTCGCCGTCGCCGACAGCGCCGTCTGGCGGCCCGAGACCGGCTACGGCTTCGCCCTCAGTTCCTACGCGCTGCCGCCCCGCGGCCCTGCCCGGACCGCGACCCTGGCCACCCTGGCCGCCGCCCTGGCCCCGGGCGGGATCCTGGCCCTCGGAGAGTGGGACGAGGAGGCCTGCGACTGGGGGGAGCCCGGCGACCTGGCCACCCTCGCCGAACTGACAGCGGCCTTCACCGGTCTCGGCCTGGACATCCTGAGTGCCGAACGGCAGGTCGTCCCGCGGATCCAGCACCCCAGCGAGGACCACGCGGTTCTCGTCGTCGCCCGCAAGCCGCATGACACCCTGGAGGGCACCGGCTGACCGGCCACCGGTCAGTCACCTGACCACGAAGGAGGGACCGTGCCCGCGGACCAGTCCGCCCCCGCCAAGCCCACCGGCCGCTTCCAGCCCCCGGACGTCCGGCGCCGCCAGATCCTCGACGCCACCGCCGCCCTGCTCCTGGAGGACGGCTACGAGGCGCTGACCGTCAGCAAGGTCGCCGCCCGCGCCGGGGTCGCCAAGGGCACGGTCTATCTCTACTTCGACGCCAAACAGGAACTCCTGGCCGCCCTCCAGGCCGAGATGTGGGACCGCATGCTCCAGCAGCCCGCCGCTCTCCTCGAGCAGCCCGGGCTGACCTGGACCGAACGCCTCGACGGCCTCGTCGCCGCCTGGATCACCGCGGAACAGGACCACCACGAGCTCTACCACCGGCTCTTCCACGAACCCGGCGGCGCGGCCGGCGAGGAACCGATGGCCGCCGCCCGCGACCTGCTCGTCACCCTCCTCGTCGAAGGCCACGCGGCAGGCGAGTTCGACGTCCCCGACCCCGAACTCACCGCCGACTTCCTCAGCCACGCCTACACCGGACCCTGCCACCACACCCAGGCAGGCACCGACATCACAGGAGCAGTCCAGGCCCTCTTCCGCCGCGTCGTCGCCGCTCACCCACCGACCGGCCCAGCCGCCTGACCAGCTCCGGTGAATGCCGTCACGCTCCGCAGGCCGGGGGCTGCGCCCCCGGTTTCGGGAAGGGGCGGGGCTGGGGAGAAATGCACGGGAGAATGGAGGGAACCCGCGAGGTCCCACCACCCACCGCACCAGGAGGATCGAACCCATGGCGGAGCCCCCATCCGACCGGCGACGCCTGCGCCCCGCCCCCCTCCTCTTCGAGCCCACGACGGCCGCCGCCGACCCGGAGCACTTCTTCGACCTGGAGTCCATCGAGGACCCCCGCGAGCTCCTGTCCCGCGCCACGGAACTCACCCTCGCCTTCCGCGCCGCCGCCGACCGCGCCGTGGAGTTCCAGGCCATAGCCGCGGCCCAGCTCGCGGACCCGCGCCGCTTCGACCGGCTCACCTCCGCGGTGATCGCGGAACGCGCCGAGTGGACCGAGGACTACGCCCGCAAGATGATCGAGTTCGGCCGTAGTCTGCAACGCACCGAACCCATGGACTGAGCACCGAACCCATGGACTGACGGCCGCGGCACCGAAGGCCGTCGCACTGACGGCCGCCGCACCGAGGGCCTCGGCATCGACGACCGCTGCACCGAGGGCCTCGGCAGCAACGGCCGGAGCCTCAAGGCCGGTAGGCCACCCGATGCTCCCCCAGGTGCGAAAGCACCGTATGGTTCGCGTCCCAGCCGTCCGGGAATTTGACCGTGACCCCCAACTGCACGGGCTCCGTGGACGGATGCTCGTCGAGCAGCTCCGCCACGCCCGCCCGGCAGACCACGATGCACGCGTGCCGGTGCCGTGAGGCGAGGACACAGAGGCGGCCCGTCTCCAGGTGGAAGGCCGTCGCGTCGGGGCGGCCGGAGAGCGGGTGCAGGACGAGGGTGACGTCGTATTCGCGGCCCTGGAGCCGGTTGGCCGTGTCGACGGTGACGCCCTGGACTCCCAGCTCGTCGAGGGCCGCCCGTACCGCGGCCGCCTGGTCGCGGTGTGCCGTGCCGACCGCGATCCGGTCGGCGGTGAGCGGGGACGGGTCCGGTGAGCGCTCGCTGACCGTCACCCCGCCACGGTCCAGGATCCTGCGCACCACCTGCGCCAGCGCCCGTACCGCCTCGGGGTCCGTACGGGGCGTGTGCCGCGCGGGCAGTTCGAGGAGCCCCCAGCCCGAGGCCGCCGCCTCGTCCAGGACGCGGTCGTGCGCACTGCCGTCCCCGGCGACGCCGAAGCGCAGCGCGCGGTCCCCGTGCGAGGTGCCGCTGCGGAACCGCGTATACGGGTAGAAGGCCTCGGAGACCAGCGGCGCGGCGGAGGCCGGGAGCCGCCAGGACACGGGAAGCCGGTGCTGGGGGAGCTGGGGATTGTGGGCGAGCAGGGTGGAGACGGCGCTGGCCGAAGGATCGTAGGTGAGTCCGGCCCACTGCTCGGAGCCGACGATCGAGAAGGGGTCGAGCTGCCCCGGATCGCCCACGAACAGGGCCCGTTCGAAGAGCCCGGCGACGGCCAGGAGGGCGTCGGAGCGCATCTGGTACGCCTCGTCGACGATCGCGTGCTGCCAGGGTTCCACGTTCTTGACGTGCGCCCATTTCGCGGCGGTCGACAGGGTGATCGGGAGGCCGGCCAGCTCGCCGGCCTTTGCGGATTTACGGACCTGGGGGTGCTCGTCGAGCGCTTTGTCGTAGGGGTCGGCATCGCTGCTGTGGAGGCGGCCGAGCGGCAGGTCCGGATTCTTCTCGGCGAGGCGCAGGACCAGGTCGTCGACCTGGGCGTTGGTCTGGGCGATGACCATCAGCGGGCGGCCCGCGGCGGCGAGTTCGAGCGCGGTGTTCACCACGAGCGTCGACTTGCCGGCGCCCGGCGGGGAGTCGACGACCACGCCGCGGTCGGTGCCGTGCAGCGTGTCGTGCAGGATCGCGGCCGTGGCCTCGGCGGCCGCCGAGGAAGGGTCGAAGGAAGGGCCGAAGGAGGAGGTGAGCGAAGGCGCGGAGGCGTGATCGAAGGGCGGGTCGCCAGCGGGGGCGGAGGAGGGGGCGGAGCCCGCGGGCTTCTGCAGGCCGGTCACAGCAGGTCCTCCGAGGTCGGCGGGTCGGGTTGCTCGGCGGCCGGCTCGCCGGGAGGGCCGCCGTGGGTCCACGGCGTCTGCTCGGCATCGGGCAGCTTGGCGCCGCCGCGCGCCTCGTGCTCGAAGAGGGTCCAGCACAGCCGGTCACCCTTCACGGGCACGGTCTTCTCGTCGGGCTCCTTGCCGCGCCCCATCTTGTCCAGGAGGCGAAGGACCACACCGTCCTCCTCGTCATACCCCACGAACTCGGCCGACTGCGGCTTGCCCTGCAACGAGCGATACACCTTCGCGCCGGTGGCCAGATGCGGCCGGTCCTCGGTCCGTACGGTGATCAGCGGGCGCGGCCGGGGCCGCTTGTCCTCGCTGTACGCCATGACCGCCTCGGTCACCTCACCGGCGAAGGCCTCGCCGACGAGCCGCCGTCCGGCCATCACCAGCGGATCGTCGAGCGCCTCGTGGGCTTCGAGCCGGGCCTGCGCCTCCTCGCGCCGCTGCAGCTTGCGGGCGGCGGTGACCGCGTCGTCACGGCGGGGCTGCGGCGGTTCGCCGGCCAGCACACGGTCGTGGTGGCCGGTGCAGGACCACAGGTCGCGGGTCCAGCGCTCCGCGTTGTGGCCCGCGTCGGGCAGGGTGCGCAGGAGGTCGAGCCCGCGCCAGACCGCGTCCCAGGTGGGCCGGGTGTGGGAGGCGATCAGGGCGCCGATCTCGCGCTGTGCGGCGGCCAGTTCGCCGAGCCGGTCGTCCGCGTCCAGGCCGTCCTCGGCGGAATGGAGGGCGGTCCGCGCGCGGTCGAAACGCTCGATGGCCGGGGCGAGCAGCCGGTTGTCGAAGGCCGGGTCGGTGGCCGGGCCCGCGGGCGGGTGCAGCAGCTGCCCGTCCTCGCCGCGGCGCAGCTCGGCCGCCAGGGCCGCCTCGGCGCCGCTCGCCGGCTCCGGGGGATCGATCCAGGCGAGCAGCGCGCCCAGGTGCTGGTCCTCCAGGCTCGACTGGCCGGTCGCCCAGTGCCGTCCGAGCAGCTCGGTCATCGCAAGCAGCTGCGCCGAACCGGGCACGTGCGCCCGTTCGCCGAAGTGGGTCAGCCACCGCCCCAGCAGCGGCACCCGCGGTGGTGCGGGATACGGCGTGTCCGGGTCCTGTTCGGCGGTCCGCCGGAAACGCATGGAGCGACCGAGCAGCCGTACGAAGTCCACACCCGCCCGGCTCGGCACGATCAACTGCGGTGCGTCCAGGCACAGTTCGACCTCGACTTTTACCTTCTTGCCGGTCTCCGGGTCCGTCTCGCTGCGGGTCTCCGGCCGGGTCCGCCCGGCGAAGGACTCCACGTACGGCAGGATCTCCTCGGCGAGATCGGCCAGGAAGGCGAAGCGCAGCTCGCGGTCGCGTGGCTGCGGTACGACGAGCAGTCGGGGTGCCTCCCGGTCCGTGCCGACCAGGGCGCCCAGCGGTGCGCCCGCCTCGCCCGCGGTGGTCAGCGGCACGAAGACCAGCGGGCGCTCGGACAGGTGCCGGTGGCGCACGGTGGCCGTCGGCTGCGCCCGGCCGCTGCGGACCGCTTCGAGCCGGGCGAGGGTGGTGATCAGCGACATGGGGTGCCCCCGTTCCGTACCGCTGCGGGGGCCCGTACGCCTGCTGTCTCCCGTACGGCGGTGTCTTCCGTACGAGGAGCAGGGGGCGGGGACGTCAGGGCCTCCGTGCGCAGGGCGGCGGCGCGGCGGAGGGCGGCGACCGCGGGGTCGGCCGGGTCGCCGCTCTCGCCGCGCGCGGCGGACAGCACCGCGTCCACCGTGGTCAGTTCGCCCAGTTCGCCGCGGAGCGAGCGGCCGAGCGCCGTGACCTCGCGCTGTTCACGGGCCCGGTCGCGGCAGTGGAAGGCGAGCTCGCAGGCGGCCAGGCACTCCGGGGCGTAGGTTGCGGGCACCGATTCGACCGCCTCGGTCAGCTGCTCGGCCGGCTGGTCGAGTGCGAAGCTCGTGCCGGGAGCGAGGGTGTCGGCGATGGCCTCGATGCGGGTGAGGCGGGACAACTGGCGCCGGGTCACCGCCCGTTGCTTGCGGACGTCGACCACCGAGGCCGTCGGCAGGTTGGAGAAGTCCTTCGGGCAGACAAGGAGCACACGATGGCCGACCTCGGGGGCGGGGTCGAGGCCTGCGGCGATCTGCTCCAGGGCCAGGACGTAGACGGCGGACTGGCGGGCGGCGGCGCCGACCTTCGCCGCATCCGCCGAACCGTCGATCATCGGGAAGGACTTGATCTCCACGACCGTCCAGCGGCCGTCCGGATGCACCACGACCGCGTCCGGTTCGAGGTAGGCGGGTGAACCGGCGACGTCGAGGGCCACCAGCGGGTGGTCGAGCAGCGTCCACGCGCCGGGCTCGGCATCGCGCAGGGCCAGCGCGGTGCGGGTGGCGCGGCCCTCGGGGCCCGCGGCGGTGAGCTCGGGGACATGGGAGGTGTCCGCGGTGGGCTCCGGGCCGCCGGGCAGGCGCTGGTGGGCGAGGCGCAGGAGTTCGGCGCCGCCGTCCTTCTTGACCCTCGCCTCGAAGGCATTGCCCCGGATGAAGGCGAACTGGGACTGACCGAAACCGGAGGGCGATCCGAGCGCCTCGGCGAGCGCGGACTTGTCGACGCCCGCGCCGTCGAGCAAGGCGCGCCTGCGGCAGCCCGGGTTCGCCGCGAGGGCGGCGAGGGCGCGTGCGTCCAGCGGTTTGGGCTGGGTGTCGGGGCCGCGCAGGGTGGAGAGGCGACCGTGCAGCGGGGTTGCGCCGGGCGCCTTCCGGGGCGGGGTGGTCGGGAAATCGCTCACAGGTGAGAGTCTTGCATTTCGCACTGACAGTGGGCCCGGGTGTGTGGTGCGCCCACAAGGTGGGGGCCGTTGTGCGGTGCACCCACGGGTGGGTGGGCCACCCCGGGGGCTCCGCCCCCTGGACCCCCTTTTTTGGGGCTGCGCCCCTTGCCCCCGATCGCGCTGAACGCGCTCGTCCTCAAACGCCGGACGGGCTGAGTTGCTGGACCGTGCTTGTTCCGGGACGCCGGGCAGGCTGGAATGCCGGACCGAGCTCGTCCTGGAACCCCCGACGGGCGGGGCCGGGGTTGTCCTCAGACGCCGGATGGGCTGGAGGTGTGGGTGATTGCGTCTGCTGCGGCGATCATGCGGGCTGCCTCGCCGAGTGCGGCCCGGAGTGCTGCCGGGTCCGTGACCGGGTCGGTGTCCGTGGGCGGGAGGAGCCAGCCCGCGCTCTCGGAGGGGGTGGCCGGGCTCGCGGACGGGGCGGCCGAGCCCGGGAGCCCCGCGGCTGGGTCCGGGATTCCCGCGGCCGATCCCGGGACTTCCGCGGCTGGGTCCGAGGGTCCGGCGGACCCGTCGACAGATCCGGCGGGCGCATCCATGGGTCCGGCGGGCATATCCACGGGCCGGGTGGTCGAGTCCGCGGCCCGGGCGGACGGGCTCGCGGACCCTGCGGCGCCCGTGGGCGAGGTGGCCGCGGGGGCCAGGGGCAGGCCGCGGCCCGCTGTTCCGGTGCAGGCGGAGCCCGGGAGGTCCCACGCGGCCGCCGTACCCGCGGGGACGACGAAGCCGAGCGTGTCGTGGCTGTCGTCGTGCAGGACCGGACCCACCGAGGGCGCCTGGCGCCGCAGGATGTCGACGGCCTCCAGGCCCTGCCGGGTCGGCACGGTCACCAGATCGCAGGCCTCGGCCGCCGGGGCGAAGGGGCACGGCGCCTCGTCGGCCGGTGAGGGTGCGGCGAGGGGGTCCGGCGCGGCGGCGTGGCGCTGTACCTCCTCGATCCGTTGCGTGCGGGAGCGGCTGCTGTTCATACCTGCCTCCGACAAGGGAACCCCTCCTTGCTCAGGATGCTCGCGGTCCGGGCGTCACCACATGGTTCAACGCCCGTAAGCGTCAACAGCTACGGCGCAGAGTCGCCGCATTGGATGGCAGTTCATGGCGGATCAGGGCGGGGATTTCCGGTTTGTAGCAAAACTCCGCGTGCCGACCCTGTCACTCCCGGTACCTTCGACACCCGCCGGAGCCACCGGGGCGTGACACCGCACCCGGTTCGGCACCGGCCCCACCGTGAGCCGTGACGAGAGGGCTGTTCCATGGCATCGACCTCGCGGACACCTGCACCGGCCGCAGCCAAGTCGGCCACCACACCGGCCACCACACCGGCTGCCGCGCCGGCGGCCGCGCCGCCGGAGCAGGCCGGTTCACCCCGGCCCAACCGTGCCTTCCGCATGCTCCGCGGCGGCCTGTCACCGGGCGAGTTCGCCGCCTCCGTACGCAGGGCCGCGCGCGAGATCGGCGAGCGGGTGTCCTGCGACGCGCGGTACATCGGACGCGTCGAGGCGGGCGAGATCCGCTGCCCCAACTACGCGTACGAGCGGGTCTTCCTGCACATGTTCCCCGGCCGCACGCTTACCGACCTGGGCTTCGCGCCCCGGGACGCCGTCCGCGGCCGCAGGGCGCGCTCCGGCGCATCATCCGCACCACGGGAACCACACGTCGCGGATGCCCCGCCCGCCCCCCGGGTGCCGGGTGCACGAGCGGAACCGCCCAACCCCACCCCGTACTTGAAACACCCAGAGGAGAGCGACGTGCTGCGTCGCGTATTCATGACCGGTACGACCGCCGCGGTCGCCGCATCCCTGAGCCACGCCCCGCCGGCGGCGGCCCATCCGCCGCCCGAGCCGTCCGTGCCGCCCAAACCCGTTCCGCCCGAACCCGTTCCGCCCGTGCCCGTCGATCTCTCGGCCCGCCGCCGCGTGGGCTGTGCGGAGGCCGATGCCGTCGAGGAGGCGGTGCGCCGTATCCGGCTGCTCGACGACCGGCACGGCGCCGAAGGCCTGTACCGGCGCGCCGCCGTACCCCTGCGCAACGCCTATGCCCTGCTGGACGCGGGCACCGCGCGCCAGTCCGTGGTCGACCGGCTGCAGGCGAGCGCGGGCGAACTCGCCATCTCGGTGGGCTGGCTCGCGCACGATTCGGCGCGCTACGAGGACGCCCGCTCGCACTACGGGGAGGCCCTGGCCACCGCGCGGCTGCTCGGCGATCCGGCCCTTGAGGCGCATGCCTTCTGCAATCTGTCGTTCCTGGCGCGGGACGCGGGACGGCCGCGCGAGGCGGTGCGGGCCGCGCAGGCCGCACAGCGGGCGGCCGCGCCGCTCGGCTCCGACCGGCTCCTGGCGCTGCTGGCGCTGCGCGAGGCCGGCGGGCTCGCGGGGCTGTCCGACCGTTCGGGCTGCGCGCAGGCGCTCACACGGGCGCAGCGGTTCTTCGGGAAAGGGGTGTCGGAGACGGATCCCGAGTGGATGTCGTTCTTCGGGCCCGCCGAGCTCGCGGGCCTGGAAGCCCAGTGCTGGGCGGCGCTCGGCGACTGGTCGCGGGCGAGCACGCATGCCCGTGCGGCCGTGGTGCTCCAGGACCCGCACTTCACCCGCAACATCGCGCTGTACACGGCTCAGCTCGCCGACGACCTGGCGCGCGCGGGCCGCCCCGACGAAGCCGCGTCGGCGGGCCGTCGCGTGCTCGACCTGCTCGGGGAGGTCCAGTCCACCCGCGTCCGCTCGATACTGCGCGGCACGGCCCGCGTCCTCCTCCCGCACCGCCGTACAACGGGAGTGGCCCACTTCCTGGACCGCCACGAGGGCCTGGCCCGAAGCGCCTAGGGTCCCGGCGCGTGTGAGGGGTGGAGGGCGTCAGGCCTCCAAGTGTCCCGTCTCGTTCCACGACTCGATCGCCGGTGCCCCGTACGCCCACCCCAGCACCGACAGTGACGTCGGGCCGAGCCGGATCCGTGCGGCGAAGTCGAGCGGGAGCCCCAGCCAGCGCGCGCCGATCGCCCGCAGGATGTGTCCGTGCGCGAAGACGAGCACGTCACGCTCCGCCGAGCGCGCCCAGGACACCACCTCGTCCGCGCGCGCCGTGACCTCGGCGAGCGTCTCACCCTCCGGTACGCCGTCCTGCCAGATGAACCAGCCCGGCCGCACCGCCTGGATCTCGGCGGGAGTCATCCCTTCGTACGCCCCGTAATCCCACTCCATGAGCGTGTCCCACCGCTCGGCCCGCCCGCCGAACCCGGCGATCTCGCAGGTCTCGGCCGCGCGGGCGAGCGGTGAGGTGCGCACCTCGACGTCCCGGAGTCCGTCGTACGGGGACCTGCGCAGCCGCTCGCCCAGCAGTTTCGCGCCCGTGCGGCCCTCGTCGAGCAGCGGGATGTCCGTACGGCCGGTGTGTTTACCGGCGAGCGACCACGCGGTCTGTCCGTGGCGGGCCAGGAGGATACGGGGGGACATACGGGCTCCAGGGTGCGGGCGGATGGGGTACGTACCGGGCGTATCGCCATTGATCGCGCCGCCCGTCCATCATCGCGCACCTGGGGCGAGGACTGCCCGGTGGGTCGCGCGGGAGCCCTGCCGGTGGGTGCGTGCGCCCCTCCCGTGGCGCGCCGCCGCGGCGTATGCCCTTCCGTGCCGCGCGCCGCCGCCGCGTACGCCCTTCCGTGCCGCGCGCCGCCGCCGCGTACGCCCTTCCGTGCCGCGCGCCGTCGCCGCGTATGCCCGCCCCTCGCGGCGCGCCGCCGCCGTGGGGCGCCGCATAATGGCCAGATGGCCAGAAGGAAAAGCGCAGCTCAGGCCGTCGTCGAGCAGGTCGACGGGGGGCTGGCGGAGCTGCAGCCCGATCCGGACCGGCCCCGCGCCTGGACCCTGCTCGTGGACGGCGCGCCCCAGTCGCATGTGGACCTCGACGACCCCGCGCACCTTGACTTCGCCTACCAGCGCCGCCTCGGCCACGTCATCGACCTGATCGCCCCGCCCGGCAAACCCCTGCGCGTCGTCCACCTCGGAGGCGGCGCCTTCACCCTGGCCCGCTATGTGGCGGGGACCCGGCCGCGCTCCTCGCAGCAGATCGTCGAGCGCGACGGACCGCTCGTCCAACTGGTGCGGCGCGAACTGCCGCTGGATCCCGGTGCGCGGATCAGGGTCCGTTCCACGGACGCCCGCGAAGGGCTCGCGAAGATCCCCGAGGGCTGGGCGGACCTGGTGATCGCCGACGTGTTCAGCGCCGCGCGCACGCCCGCGCATCTGACGAGCACCGAATTCCTCGCGGACGTCCGGCGCGTGCTCCGGCCCGGCGGGCACTACGCCGCCAACCTCGCGGACGGCCCGCCGCTCGCCCATCTGCGCGGCCAGATCGCGACGGCCGCGGCCGTCTTCCCGCGGCTCGCGCTGGCCGCGGACCCGGCGGTGCTGCGCGGCAAACGCTTCGGCAACGCGGTCCTGCTGGCCTCCGAGACCGAGCTCCCGCTCGCGGAACTCACCCGCCGTATCGCCTCCGACCCCCATCCCGGGCGGGTCGAGCACGGCAGGGCGCTGGCCGACTTCACGGGCGGCGCCACGGCGGTACGCGACGAGGCGGCGATCGCCTCGCCCGCGCCGCCGCCCGGGGTCTTCGGCTAGCCGGGAGCGCGGCCCTAAGGATCGTCGATCTCCACCAGCGGCGGGTGATCGTGCCAGGTGCAGAAGACCGAGACCTCGCGTGAGCCCTGGGTGAACGTCACCCGGAGCCAGTCCTGCTGCGGCTGCTTCCAGATCTGCATCTGCCAGCCGGTCTTCGGTGTCGCGGAGACCAGTTCGGCGGAGTCGGCGTGGATCTCGAAGACGACCCGGCCGCCCGAGACGCGGTAGCTCTTCACCTCACCGGCGGGGGCTGCGGCGGCGGAAGGGGCCGAGTCGCTCGAACTGTCCGGCTTGTCCGGTGTGCTGTCAGGGGGTTGGGAGCTGTCGCTTCCCGCGTCGGGTGACCTGCCCGAACCGTCTCCCTCGCCGGGAGCGCCCGACTCGGCGGGCGGCCTGGGCCGTTGGGTGGAGGACGCGGAGGCGCCGGGCCCGGCGGCCTGTTGCGGAGGCTCCTGGGAGGCCGTCAACGGCAGTGCCTTGGGCGGGTCGTAGGCCGTTCCGGCCATGACGGTGTGCACCCCCCACCAGGACAGCGTCACCGCCGCCCCGGTGGCGCATGTCCACGCCGCCACATGTGCCAGACCTCTGTACATCGCGGCCATACTGCCTCATCGGCCCCCTGCGCGTCCCGGGGGTACGGGAAGGGGACGGGGCAGGAGCGAGGCGGGGCGGGGCAGGGGCGGGGCAAGGAGTGAGGGCTTTCGCCGTCCCCTGACCGGCATCCCCCGTATGGCGTACGGTGCGGGCCATGGCAAGTGTGCTCGTGGTCGAGGACGACCAGTTCGTACGCTCGGCCCTCATCCGGCACCTCACCGAGGCCTCGCACACCGTGCGCAGCGTCGGGACGGCTCTGGAGGCGCTGCGCGAGGTCGCTCATCTCCGCTTCGACGTCGTCATCCTCGATCTGGGGCTGCCCGATCTGGACGGTGCCGAGGCGCTGAAGATGCTGCGCGGGATCACCGACGTCCCTGTCATCGTCGCCACGGCGCGCGATGACGAGACGGAGATCGTACGGCTGCTCAACGACGGCGCCGACGACTATCTGACCAAGCCCTTCTCCGTCGAACACCTCTCGGCCCGGATGGCCGCGGTGCTGCGCCGCGCGGGCGCCGGAGGCGGCTCGGACGGCGCGGCGTCGAGCGTGCTGCGCGTCGGCGGGCTCGCGATCGACCCGCTCAGGCGGCAGGCCTCGCTCGACGGCACGGCGCTCGACCTCACCCGACGCGAATTCGATCTCCTTGCCTTCCTCGCCGGGCGGCCGGGCGTCGTTGTGGCCCGCAAGGAACTGCTCGCGGAGGTCTGGCAGCAGTCGTACGGGGACGACCAGACCATCGACGTACATCTGTCGTGGCTGCGGCGGAAACTGGGGGAGACCGCGGCGAAGCCGCGCTATCTGCACACGCTACGCGGTGTCGGGGTGAAGCTGGAGCCTCCGCGGTGAGATGGGCCCTCGTGAAGGTGTGCCTGGCCGTCACCACGATGGTCGTGGTCGCCTTCGCGATCCCGCTCGGCCTGGTCATCAAGGAGATGGCGAGCGACCGCGCCCTCTCCGATGCCGAGCGGCAGGCCGCCAACATCGCGCCCACGCTCTCCATCACCACCGAACGTGTCGAACTGCAGCGGGCCGTCGCGATCACCGAGGCCGGTGGTGAGGGGCGGATGGCGGTGCACCTGCCGGGCGGGGACGGGCAGCCGGCGCGGCGGGTCGGGGTGCAGCGGGCCACGGACGCGGACGTGGAGACGGCGCGGCGCAAGAGCCGGGCGTTCATCGCCGAGGCGCCCGGCGGGTCCGTGCTGCTGCAGCCGACGGCGCTGAGTTCCGGGCGCAACGCCGTCGTGGAGGTCTTCGTTCCCGAAGGCGATGTCACCAACGGGGTCACCACGGCGTGGGTGGTGCTCGCGGGCGTCGGAATCGGGCTGGTCATCGGCTCCGTCGCGGTCGCGGACCGGCTCGGCGTACGGCTCATCCAGCCGGCCAAACGGCTCGCGGGCGCCGCGCACGACCTCGGCGAAGGGAAACTGGGGGTGCGGGTGCCGGAGGAAGGGCCCAAGGAGCTCAGGTCCGCCGCCGTCGCCTTCAACTCCATGGCCGACCAGGTGGTCCGGCTCCTCGCCAACGAACGCGAACTGGCCGCCGACCTGTCCCACCGCCTCCGTACCCCACTGACCGTCCTGCGCCTGAACGCCGCCTCGCTCGGGGACGGGGCGGCGGCCGAGCAGACGCGCTCCGCGGTCGAGCAGTTGGAGCACGAGGTCGACACCATCATCCGCACGGCCCGCGAGGCGAAGCCGCAGACCGCCGCGCAGGGCGGGGGCGGCGGCTGCGACGCGGCAGCGGTCATCCGCGAACGCATGGCGTTCTGGTCGGCGCTCGCAGAGGACGAGGCGCGGGAGGTACGGGTCGCGGGGGTGGACCGGCCCGTGTCCATCCCGGTTCCGCGCACCGAACTCGCTGCCTCCCTCGACGCGTTGCTCGGCAACGTCTTCCGGCACACACCCGAGGGCACGGCCTTCGCGGTCGACGTGCACAGCGGCGGAGACGCGGTGATCGTCCTCGTCTCCGACGCGGGGCCCGGCATCACCGACCCCGAAGCGGCCCTGCGCCGCGGCGGCGGCTCGGGCGAGGCGGGCTCGACCGGCCTCGGCCTCGACATCGTCCGCCGCATGGCGGAAGCCACGGGCGGCGACGTCCGCATCGGCTCCTCGGTCCTCGGCGGCACGGAAATCCGCATCTGGCTCCAACTCGACCCCCGCCACGGACCGGAGGGCCGCCGCGGCCACGGGGGGCGGGCGGTGCGGCGCCGCAGGAAGGGGGCGGCGGCGAGCGCTTCAGGGTGATGGGCGAGGGGCACGGTGCGAGGGCCGGCCGGGCCCCCGCTGCGGGGCAGGTCGGCCCGCTCCCGGTGTCGGTCAGCTGTCGGGGCAGAGGGTTTTGCGCAGCCCGGCGTTGAGGTGCTTCCCGTGCTCTTCGGTGATCGCGGCCCCGGAGTACATGAAGAGCATGGCGGCGAGGGTGTCCTCCATGCCCGCGGAGTTGGGGTTGTCGAGGTTCTGGCACTGTCTGCGCGCCGCGTCGATGGCCTTGTCCTCGTCCTGGACGAGCTCCGGGAGGACGTCCCGGATCGCCGCGAGAACCGCATCGCGTTCCGCCCCGGTGGGCTCGTCCGGGAGCCTGCCTTGCGCCGCGGTGTTGTCCTCCTGCTGCTCGGTGGGCTTGGAGGAGGCATTGGGCGGCTTCTGCTTGGCCTGGTCGCCGCTGTCCTCGCTGCCGCAGCCGACGACGGCCAAGGCGAGGGTGGCGAGGATGCCGATCGTCTTCGTGGTGCGTGTGCGCATGGTCCCCCCTGGGATGGCTGGTGCAGGCGGGAGCCATGATCGGGTACGTGAGGTTCGTGTGTAAACGATGGCCCGGCCGGCCCCCTGTGCCGGCCGGGCGCGTATCACCGGAGCGGCAGAGGACTCAGCCCGGCGGCGGCAGCATGCCCTCGCGGGCCGCGCGGGCGTACCAGTGCGCGCTGGACTTGGGGGTACGGGACTGCGTCTCGTAGTCCACGTACACCGCACCGAAGCGTTTGCTGTAGCCGTAGGCCCACTCGAAGTTGTCGAGCAGCGACCACAGGAAGTACCCGCGGACGTCCGCCCCCCGCCGCAGGGCCTCGTGCACGGCCGACAGATGCCCGTACAGGTAGCGGACCCGGTCCGGGTCGTGGACCTGCCCGTCCTCACCCACCCGGTCTTCGAACGCCGCCCCGTTCTCCGTCACGAAGAGTGGAACCCCCGGAGCCTGAGCGGTGTATTCGAGGAGAAGGTCCGTGAGGCCGGTCGGATCCACCGGCCATTCCATCGCGGTCAGTTCGCCCGGCGCCCGGTGGAAGGCCACCTGGTCCGCACCGGGCCAGGGGGAGTGGGAGCTCGCATTGTGGCCGTCCTGGCGAGGGGCGGCGGGATCGCTCGCGGCCGAGACCACCGCGGGTGCGTAGTAGTTGATGCCCAGGAAATCCAGGGGGTGCTTGATGACGGTGAGGTCTTCCGAGCGTACGAAGGACCAGTCGGTGATATGCGAGGTGTCCGCGATCAGATCCGCCGGGTAGGCCCCCTTGAGCAGGGGACCGCTGAAGATCCGGTTGGCGAGCGCGTCGATCCGCCGCTGCGCGTCCCGGTCCTCGGCCGAGTCGGTCAACGGCCGTACGGCACTGGGGTTGAGCGCGATCCCCAGGCCCGCCCGCGACGGCAGCGCGGCGCGCAGGGCCTGGGCCGCGAGGCCGTGCCCGAGGTTGAGGTGGTGGGCCGCGCGCAGGGCCGCCACATCATCGGTGCGTCCCGGCGCGTGCACCCCCGAGCCGTATCCCAGAAAGGCACTGCACCACGGCTCGTTGAGGGTGGACCACAGTTCGACCCGGTCCCCGAGCGCGGCGCCCACGATCCCGGCGTACTCGGCGAACCGCTCCGCCGTGTCCCGCTCGGGCCAGCCGCCGCCCGCGCTGGACCCGCTGGGGAACGCGGTCTCCAGGTCCTGCGGCAGATCCCAGTGGTAGAGCGTGGCCATCGGGGTGATGCCGTGTTCGAGCAGCTCGTCGACCAGCGCGCGGTAGAAGTCGAGCCCGCGCTGCACCGCGGGCCCGCGCCCGGTGGGCTGCACGCGCGGCCAGGACACGGAGAACCGGTAGGCACCCAGGCCGAGTTCGGCCATGAGGCGGACGTCGTCACGGAAGCGGTGGTAGTGGTCGCAGGCCACATCCCCTGTGTCGCCACCGAGTACCTTGCCCGGCGTGCGGCTGAAGGTGTCCCAGATGGAGGGGGTGCGCCCGTCGGCCTGCGCGGCGCCCTCGATCTGGTACGCGGCGGTGGCGGCGCCCCACAGGAAGCCGGGCGGAAAGGTGAGGGACCCGTCGGCGGCCGGCTCGGCGGAGGGCGAGGACGGAGCCGACGAAGGTGATGCCGCAGACGACGACGAAGACGGAGAGGAAGGTGACGATGATCGCGAGGGCGAAGGCGAAAGTGTTTCGGATGCTTCGACTGAAGGCAAGGGAGCGCTCCCATTCTGTGTACGGGAAAGGGGAGGTGATGAGGAGACGGGGCGGTAGGACGGCGGGAGGAGGGCGGCGCAGGGGCAACCGGGTGGCAGCGCCTACCCCTTGACCGCCCCCTGCATGATCCCGCCCACGATCTGCTTGCCGAACACGATGAACGCGAGCAGCAGCGGCAGCGTGCCGAGCAGCGCACCTGCCATGATCACCGACTGGTCGGGGATGTATCCGCGTCCGAGGCCGGTGAGTGCGACCTGTACGGTCGGGTTCCCGTTCTGGGTGAGGGCGATGATCGGCCAGAAGAAGTCGTTCCAGGCCTGGACGAAGGTGAGCATCCCGAGCACCGCCATGGCGGGCCGCGCCGCGGGGAACACGACATGCCACAGGACCCGCCCACTGCTCGCGCCGTCCACGCGCGCCGCCTCGACCAGTTCGTCCGGCAGCGCCTGCAGCAGGTACTGCCGCATGAAGAACACCCCGAAGGCACAGACGAAGAAGGGCATGATCACGGCCTGCAGCCGGTCCGTCCAGGACAGCTCGGCGATCAGCATGTACAGCGGTACGACACTGAGCTGCGGCGGCACCATCATCGTGGCGATCACGAAGAAGAGCAGGAAGTTCTTCCAGCGGAAGCGCAGCTTGGCGAAGGCGAACCCGGCCAGGGTCGAGATCAGCACGGTCCCGGCGGAGGCGATCCCCGCCACGATCGTGGTGTTGAGCAGCGCCGTGCCCATGTTGGCGTCGGTCCAGGCGATCTCGAGGTTCTTGAAGAGATTGCCGCCGAACCAGAAGGGCGGCGGTGTCTGGGCGAGCCGTGTGTTGTTGCGCGAGGCCGCGATCGCCGTCCACACCAGCGGGAACAGCGAGAGCACGGTCACGGTGATCAGCACGAGATACGTCCATTTGCCGCCGTGCAGCGTCTTGCCGGCCTTGCTCCTGCGCGGGCCGCCGAGCCCGCGCCGCCCACGCGTGCCGCCCCCACGCAGCCGCCGCCGCTGTTCGTCCTGGGGCACCCGGTCGGTGACGGTGGCGCTCATCGGGCCCTCCCTTCGCTCTTGGCGAGCCGACGGGCGACGAGCCAGTTGACGCCCGCGATGACCAGCAGGATCAGGAACATGGCCCAGGCGATGGCCGAGGCGCGGCCCAGGTTGAGGTTCACCCAGCCCTGTTCGTACAGGTAGAGCCCGAGCGTCTGGAACTGGTGGTCCGATCCGCCGGTCGGCGAGCCGCCGTCGTTGAACAGCAGCGGTTCACCGAAGAGCTGGGTCGCGCCGATCGTGGAGACGACACAGGTGAACAGGATCGTGGGACGCAGCGAGGGCAGCGTCACATGGAAGAACTGCTGCCAGCGCGAGGCGCCGTCCAGCGCCGCGGACTCGTACAGATCGTCGGGGATGGACTGCATCGCGGCCAGATAGATCAGCGCGTTGTAGCCCGTCCAGCGCCAGATCACGATCGTGGAGACCGCGAGCTGCGAGGTCCACGTCCCGTTCTTCCAGTCGATGCCGTCGATCCCGAGCATCCCGAGACCCCAGTTGAACATGCCGTAGTCGCGCCCGAAGAGCAGCACGAACACCAGCGTCGCCGCGGCCACCGACGTGGCGTAAGGGGTGAGGACCGCGACCCGGAAGAACCAGGAGCCGCGCAGCCGGTAGTTGAGCAGATGCGCGATGCCGAGCGCCATCACCAGCTGCGGCACCGTCGAGAGGAGGCCGATGGTGACGGTGTTCTGCAGCGCGTTCCAGAAGAATTCGTCGTCGAGCAGCCGGGTGAAGTTGTGCAGTCCCGCCCACTCCATGTCGTTGGGCGCGGTCAGGGAGACCCGGTGCAGGGAGGCCCAGCCGGTGTAGAGCAGCGGGAAGAGACCGAAGGCGAGAAAGAAGAGGAAGAACGGGGTGAGCATCGCGTACGGGCTGAACTTCATGTCCCAGCGGTAGCGCCGGCTGCGCCACGCACGGGACCTGAGCTCCTTGCCGCCGGGCGGCGCCGGGGCGGGCGCCTTGTCCACACGCGGGGCCGCGGCCCCCTCCCCTCGGGGGGCCGCGGTGGACCGGTACTGGTTCACCACTACTGATCCAGTGCGTTGTCGATCGACTTCACTGCCTTGTCCCAGGCCTCATCGGGGTCGGTCCCCTTCTGGTCGACCTGGAGCATGCCCACGTCCGCCAGATTCTGCGCGATGATCAGGTCCTTCGGGCCGAGGATCTGCACCGGCGTGCCCTCGGCGGCCTGCGCGAAGATCTCGCCGATGGGCGCATTGCCGAAGTACGCGTGCTGGGCGCTCTTGACCGCGGGCAGGTCGTAGGCGGCCTTGGCGCTCGGGAAGCTGGCGCGCTCGGTGAAGAGCTTCGCCTGCTGTTCGGGGGCCGTCAGCCAGGCGGCGAGCTTGGCGGCCTCCTTCTTGTTCTTGCCGGCCTCGGGCACGACGAGGAAGGAGCCGCCCCAGTTGGAGGGCTTGGGCGCGGAGGCCACGTCCCACTTGCCCTTGGCCTCGTCGCCGCCCTTGTCCTGGATGTAGCCGAGCATCCAGGCCGGGCAGGAGATCGTGGCGAAGTCACCGTTGGCGAAGCCCTGGTCCCAGGCGGGGGTGAAGCTCTGCAGCTTCGCCGACAGACCCGCCTCGGCGAACTCGGCGGCGAGGTCCCAGCCCTCCTTGATGACCGGGTTCGACTTGTAGACGATGTTGCCGTCCTCGTCGTAGAAGCGCTTGGCGCTGCTGCCGTGCACGGCGGCCATCACGTTGGAGGCGCCGTCGACGAAGGCGGTGTCCTTCATCTTCTTCCCGAAGGTCTTGCCGACCTCGAGGTACTTGTTCCAGTCGCCTGCCCACAGCTTGCCCACCTCCTCGCGCTCGGTGGGCAGCCCGGCCTTCTCGAAGAGGTCCTTGCGGTAGCAGATGCCCTGCGGGCCGACGTCCGTGCCCAGGCCGACGGTCTTGCCGTCCTTCGAGGTGCCCTGCTGCCACTTCCAGTCCAGGAAGGCGTTCTTGTCCACGCCCGCGGCCTTGCCCAGGTCCATCAGCTTGTCGGACTGGGTTGCGGTGATCTCCGCGATGTTGTTGACCTCGACGGCCTGGATGTCGGCGAGTCCGCTGCCCGTGGACAGGTGGGTGAGCAGGGCCGGGTAGTAGTTCTCGTTCCGCTCCACCGAGGTCTGCTCGATGACGATGTCCGGGTTCTCCTTCATGTACTGCTCGTAGAGACCCGCCTCCTTGAGGCCGAAGGCGCCGAACACCCCCACGGTGATGGTGGTCTTGCCCTTGCCGCCCTTCGTGCCACCGTCGCCGGATCCGCCGGGCTCGTCCGAGTCCTCGGCACAGCCGGCCAGCAGGCCCGCGCCCAATGCCGCGACGGCCGCGACGGCCACCGCCTTAAGGGACGTTCGGTGCCTCATGCGCATTGCGTCCTCCTAGTGCCCTGACGTGCTCCGACTCCCAGCCAACTCTCTCGTGCTGTGGGGGTGATCCAACGTGCGGCTCGGGCGGGAACGTGCGGGTTGTGTAGGTGCCGGGTACGGTGGGAGCGCTCCCATGTGTGATGAGTTGAAGAGTCGCGGCTGCGCCGAAGGGTGTCAAGGGACCTGACGTAGGGAGTCGGATCGGTTATCCGGCTGTTAGTTTTCGCCCGGGTGACCGGGCTTCGTCCGTACGTACGGATCTGTCGGACGAGTCGCCCGTACGGGCCGGTCGTACGTCGCGTACGTACGAAAGGGTCGTACGGTGAACGCCGGGCGCAAAACGATCAGCACGCCGATGGGGAGGCAGGGATGACGATCCGTCAACCTCGGGCCGGGGGCCGGCCCGGGAGCGGGCGCAGGCCCACGCTCGAAGAGGTCGCGGCCCGCGCCGGCGTCGGCCGCGGCACGGTCTCCCGCGTCATCAACGGCTCACCCCGCGTCAGCGAACGCACCCGCGCCGCCGTCGAGGCCGCCGTGGCCGAGCTCGGCTACGTACCGAACACGGCGGCCCGCGCGCTCGCCGCGAACCGTACGGACGCGATCGCCCTGGTCGTCCCGGAACCGGAAGGCCGCTTCTTCACCGAGCCCTACTTCTCGGACATCATCCACGGTGTCGGCGACGCGCTCGCCGACACCGAGGTGCAGCTTCTGCTCACCTTCGCGAGCAAAGCCCGCGAACGCCGGCGCCTGGCCCAGTACCTGGCCGCCCAGCGCGTCGACGGCGTCCTCCTTGTCTCCGTGCACGCCGACGACCCACTGCCCGAGCTGATCGAACAGCTCGGCATACCCGCCGTCGTCAGCGGCCGCCGCTCCGCCTCCGAGCCCCTCACCTCCGTCGACTCCGACAACTTCGAGGGCGCGAAAGCAGCCATCGACCACCTCCTGAGCCGCGGCCGCACCCGCATCGCCACCATCACCGGCCGCCTCGACGTCTACGGCGCCCAGCGACGCCTCGACGGCTACCGCGCGGCGCTCGCGGCGGCCGGACTGCCCGCCGAGGAATCCCTCGTCGCACCCGCCGACTTCACCGAGGAAGGCGGCCGTCGCTCGATGCAGCGGCTGCTCGAAGAACGCCCCGACCTGGACGCGGTCTTCGCCGCATCGGACGTGATGGCCTCCGGCGCCCGCCAGGTGCTGCGCGAGGCCGGCCGCCGCATCCCCGACGACGTGGCGCTCGTCGGCTTCGACGACTCGGCCATCGCCCGCCACATGGACCCGCCGCTGACGAGCGTTCGCCAGCCGACCGAGGAGATGGGCCAGGCGATGACCCGGCTGCTGCTCGACGAGATCGCCGCGGTGGCCGCCCACCACGGCCCGTCCTCCCGCCGGATGGCCCGCGAACAGCTCGTACTGCCGACGGAACTGGTGATCCGGGCCTCTTCCTGAGCGGCCCGCGCGAGCCCCGTCAGCGACCGGCCCCTCCCTCGCCCCCGCCCCCGCCCAGAAACTCCCCGAGCCGCGCGAGGTCCACATTCCCGCCGCTCAGGATGACCCCGACCCGCTGCCCGCGCAGCTCGGCCGCGCGCTCCAGGGCCGCGGCGAAGCCGAGACAGCCCGTCGGCTCCACCACGGTCTTCATCCGTGCGGCGAACAGCCTCACCCCGTCGACCAGTTGTGCATCGCTCGCCGTCAGCACATCGGTCACCCGCTCCCGGATCACCGGGAACGTCTGCTGTCCCAGATGCTGTGTCTGCGCCCCGTCGGCGATCGTCTGCGGCGTGTCGATATGCACGATCTCGCCCTTGCGCAGCGACTGCTGTCCGTCGTTCCCGGCCTCCGGCTCCACGCCGTAGACCGCGCACCGCGGCGAGAGAGCACCGGCCGCGAGCAGTGTGCCGGACAGCAGCCCGCCCCCGCCCAGCGGCACGAACAGCGCGTCGAGCTCCCCGACCTCCTCGAAGAGCTCCTTCGCCGCGGTGCCCTGCCCGGCCATCACATCCGGATGGTCGTAGGGCGGCACAAGCGTCAGTCCCCGCTCGGCCGCCAGCGCCTTCCCGATCGCCTCCCGGTCCTCGCGGTAACGGTCGTACGAGACGATCTCGGCCCCGTAGCCACGCGTGGCCGCCACCTTCGCCGCCGGTGCGTCATGCGGCATCACGATGGTCGCCGGGATCCCGAGCAGACTCGCCGAAAGCGCCACGGCCTGCGCGTGGTTCCCCGACGAGAACGCCACCACCCCGGCCCGCCGCTGCTCCCGGTCGAAGCGCGAGAGCGCGTTGAACGCCCCGCGGAACTTGAACGCCCCCATGCGCTGCAGATTCTCCGCCTTGAAGAAGAACCGCACCCCGCTCTCCTGGTCGACCAGCCGCGAGGTGAGCACGGGCGTCCGGTGAGCGTGCCCGGCGATGCGCTCGTGGGCGCGGATGACGTCTTCGTAGGTGGGGGAGTCCGCGGATGTCGCGGCAGCAGTCGAGTCCATGACGGCAGTCTCGCAGCCCGCCTCGGCCGTCACAGAGCCGGATCCGACGTCCCCACGATCGCCCGCAGCGCCGCGAGGTGCCCCTGGTAGGCAGCCCGGCCCTGCCGGGTCAGGCGGAGCCACACGCGCTGCCGGGTGTCGCGGACGGCCTTGCGCTGCTCGACGTAGCCGGCGTCCATCAGCGCGGTGACGTGCTTGCTCAGCGCGGAGGCGGAGAGGCCGAGTTGCGTTTGGACCAGGCCGAACTCCGCCTCGCCCGCAGTGGCGAGGAGGGCGCAGATACGCAGCCGGTTCGGGGCGTGGACTGTGGTGTCGAACCCCTCCAGGGGATCGCGGGAACCGGCGCTCATGCGGTCTTCCGGTGTAGGCGGACGAAGGCGAGGTGGAAGCCGACGGACACGGCGGCACCGGCCACCGAGGCCGCGATCAGCCAGCCCGCCCATCCGGTGGCGCGGAACGCGACGGGTGCGCCCACCAGCAGCATGGGCAGGCCGACGGCGAGCGGCACGGTCGCCCGCTTCGGCAGCACGTCCAGCCGCAGCGCCACGCCGGTCTTGACGCGCCACTTCCTGGCGGCGACGGCGAAGAGCGCCATGTACAACGCGGTGCTCGCGAGCAGTATGCCCACCCAGGCGGGGCCGGGAAGCAGCCAGTCCGGGTCGGCCATGGCGCCACCGTAGGTGATCGGGAGGGCGGCGATGTAGAGCGTGAGTGTGATGAAGAACCAGGTCGGCCAGGGCGTGGCCGAGCGCGCCGCCGTGGAGGCCTGGATCTGCTCGGTCTCGGCCAGCGCGGAACGCGCCTGTTCTGCTGTCGGTCGTACCCCGTTGGTTTCCATGGTGGAAAGAGTAGCCTCTGGTTTCCGGTGCGGAAAGTGATGAGTTTCCCACATGGCAAGTGACGGGCTTCCTGCATGGCGAGTGACGGGCTTCCCGTATGGCGAGTGACGGGCTTCCCGCATGGCGAGTGACGAGCCCGCCCGCCGCTCGCCCGCCTGTTCCGCGTGTTCGGTCCCGAGGGGCGGTGCGCACGGCGAACGCGCCTTCGCTCAGGGGGCTTTCGGTCCCGTTTCCGGGCGCCCCTCGGGTCTGCTTGAATGCGGGCCGGCCTGTCGTAGCGCCCTGGGAGACCCGCATGCGCCGAACCCGCACCGTGACCGCCGTTCTCGTGGCCGGGCTGCTGCTCGGAGGGTGTTCCCAGGAGGTGGATCCGCTGGTCGGGGAGTGGGTGGCGGACGGGCCGCAGCCCCGGGGGTTCTCCGACTTCGGGGACCGGGCGATCATCCGGGTCGACGAGGACGGCGAGGCGATACTCGGCACTTCCCCCTCCGACCTGTGCGGGAACGCGGAGGTGACGGCCGGGGAGGGGGACGGCGAGTTCCGGATCGCGTTCGAGTCCCGATGCCTGACGGTCGGCGTGCCGGTGAGCCTGGACGTCGTCCTGGACGGCGACACCCTGGAGGCGGTACCGACCGGCCGGCCGGACGGGGAGCCGTACCGCTTCCGGCGGGCGGACTGAGCGACCGGGCCGTCCTCGTGATGCCCCGTCGGAGAGCGTCCCGGGTTGCGGGCCGTGGTGGGTTCCGGGCCCCGGTCAGTGCGCGCTCCGTTCGGCGGCGTTCGCCTGCCACTCGCGGCCGATGGAACGCATCAGTGCCGGGTACACCCCGAGGTACCGGAAGGGCTTGATGGTGGCCATGTAGAGGGCGCCGAACAGGCCGTTCGGTCTCACCAGTACGGCCATCTGGCCGCGGTGGCCGCCGGAGCCGTCCGGGACCCAGCCGATGTGCATCACGGCGTGCACGGTCCTGTTTCCCATCTCGGCGGCCCACTCGTCGTGCCGCTGGTAGAGGGAGGTGAACGGGGACGAGCCGAGGTCGGGGCCCCGGGGGCCTTCGCGGAGATCCGTCGGCAACCGTTCGCTGAGGGAGGGCAGCCGGGCGCCGACGCCCGTGCCCGGCCTGTCCAGGCCGAGCAGCGCTCCGAGCTTCCAGCGGATGGCGAAGAGCGCGCGGGAGACGGGGCCTTCCCCCTTCACCCCGTCGCTCATTCCTTCGGCCATCTGGCGTACCAGCCACACGAAATCGTCGGGTCCGCCGGGGGTGGGCAGTGCCCACACGTCCTCGACTGTGAAGTCGTCGGCGATGTCGTGGATCCGCCAGGGGCGGTCCGTGTGGGCGGTCCGGGGAAGTCGCATGAGCTGACCCCTGTCTATACGGTGGCGTATAGATCGAGCGTAGACCCGTCTATACGGCACCGTATACTCGGCGGGGACGTGAGGAGCCACACACCATGGGCGCGACCCGCACACCACGCGGCAAGTGGATCGAGGAAGGTCTGCGGGCCCTGGTCGCAGGAGGCCCCGAAGCCGTCCGGATCGAAGCGCTGGCGCAGGCGCTGGGCGTCAGCAAGGGCGGCTTCTACGGGTACTTCCGCAACCGGGACGCGCTGCTCGCCGAGATGCTCGACACCTGGGAGTACGAGGTCGCCGAGGGCGTCATCGAGGAGGTGGAGAGCGGTGGCGGAGACGCCAGGGCCAGACTGGAGCGCCTGTTCGCTCTCGTCGCCGCGTCCACCGACGGGCCGGTGCGGGGCACCACCGCCGACATCGCGATCCGCGACTGGGCCCGCCGGGACGCGGCCGTCGCCGAGCGCCTGCGCCGCGTCGACAACCGCCGCATGGACTACCTGCGTTCGCTGTTCTCCACCTTCTGCCCCGACGAGGACGAGGTCGAGGTCCGTTGCCTGCTCGCCGTCTCGGTGCGTATCGGCAACCACTTCAACGCGGCCGACAACGGCAGGCGCAGCCGCGGGGAAGTGATGGAGCTGATCAGGCAACGGCTGCTGGAGTAGCCGCCCCCGTCCGGAGCGGTGCTTCAGGCGCCCCGTCCGGAGCGGTGCTTCAGGCGGCGCCGCGGCGGTCGTCGATCCCGACGCAGAGGTGTGGCCAGGCCCGGACCTGTCGTGCCAGGGCGTCGACCGCGATGCCGTGTGCCGTACGGGACGGCTCCCCGGGAAGGAAGCGGACCGTTGTGCCGGTTGCAGTGGTGGTGCCGCTTGCGGCGGTTGTTCCCGTGACCTCATCGGCGATCGGCTGCAGATCCGTGGTGGGCACCCCGTACTCGTACCGCTGCGTCCAGGAGCCGCTGCGGCGGCGGTTGGTGTGGACGAGCCAGGTGCTGAGCGCGGCGACGACGGACATGCCCCGGCGCGGGTGCCCGTCCGGCAGGACCGGGGCGTCGGGGCGGTCGAAGAACCGTAGGTCCTTCGTCGCCATGACCGGCTTGCGCACGATCCGCCCGTGCTCGTCGACCCGCGTATCCGTGCCCCGCCCGTCGTCGGCGACGGTCACCGAGCCGTCCGGCTGCAGGGTGATCCGGCACGCTCCGCCGTTTACCGAAGCGGCTTCGTCCGCCGCGTATGCGACGACCTCCAGGATCAGGTGCAGGCAGCCACCGGGGGCGAACACGGCGGGCTGCCGGCGGATGTGCTCCAGATGGCCGAGATCGACGGTGCTCGCCCAGTCGTGCGTGGTGTTCCGCCAGGTGGCCCTCGATGTGTTCACGAGGGGATTATGCGGGGAGCCGTCCGAGGCCGGGGACGAGAGGCTCGGCCGGCGCTAGTGTCGGGCCATGTCCAGCCCTGGAGACGTACCGCCGGAGATCCTCGACCGGCTCCGGCCCATCTGCCGCCAACTGCCCGAATCGTACGAGGAACCGGCCTGGATCGGTGTGCGCTGGCGTATCCGCAAGCGCACGTTCGCCCATGTCTACTCCCCGGATCCGGACCGCCACCCGCTCTACGCGCCATACGTGACGGAGGGGCAGGAACCGGTCGTGCTGTCCTTCCGGGTCCCTGCCGACGACCTGCTCGGCCTGACCACCGGCGGGTTCCCGTTCCTCCGGCTGGACTGGGGCCGCAACGTGGTCGCCGCCGTGCTCGGCGGACACACCGACTGGACCGAACTCACCGAACTGATCGCGGACAGCTACTGCCAACAGGCCCCGAAGTTCCTCGCGTCCCGCGTGGCCCTTCCGCCGTCGGCCGGGTGACGGGTGCCCAGCGCACCCGGATCGGTTCCGGACCCGGCGGAGACCTCCCGACCTTCGCCGGGTCCGCGGCCATGGTCTTCGCGGGAGTCCGGCAAAGATCAAGGCCCGGCCTGCTTCCGCAGACCGGGCCTTGACCCTTCAGGGTGAGTGACGGGACTTGAACCCGCGGCCACCTGGACCACAACCAGGTGCTCTACCAACTGAGCTACACCCACCATGTCCGGTCGTTTTCCCGACCGGCCGAGAAAAAGTGTACAGGGTCCGAGAGGGTGCTCGCGCCCACCTTTTCCCGGAGGGGATCAGCCGGGCTCAGGACTCGTCCGCAGGCCGGACGTGCTTAGCCGCGATCGTGCGGGCCGTGTCCGAGTCCGGGCCGGGCTGCGGGACGAAGACCGCCTCGCGGTAGTAGCGCAGCTCCGTGATGGATTCGCGGATGTCGGCGAGGGCCCGGTGGTTGCCGTTCTTGGGCGGACTGTTGAAGTACGCCCGCGGGTACCAGCGCCGTGCCAGCTCCTTGATCGAGGAGACGTCGACGATGCGGTAGTGGAGGTAGTCCTCCAGCGTGGGCATGTCGCGGAGCAGGAAGCCGCGGTCGGTGCCGACCGAGTTCCCGCACAGGGGCGCCTTGCCGGCGTCCTTGACGTGCTCACGTACGTACGCGAGGACCTGGGCCTCTGCGTCCGCCAGCGTCGTGCCGTCCGCGAGCTCGTCGAGGAGGCCCGAGGCGGTGTGCATCTGGCGCACCACCTCGGGCATCGTCTCCAGCGCCGCGTCCGGCGGGCGGATCACGATGTCCACGCCTTCACCGAGCACGTTCAGTTCCGAGTCGGTGACCAGCGCGGCCACCTCGATGAGTGCGTCGTCCGTCAGCGAGAGCCCGGTCATCTCGCAGTCGATCCACACCATGCGGTCGTTCATGCCCTCACCCTACGGGGCGCTCCCGCCGCCCGGGCAGCGCCTGACGGCCCGAGGTCCCGGGGGCGAAGGCGTCGGAACCCGGTTCGTCCGGGTCCGGGGTGCCTTCGCCCTGACGGTCGTGGCGGTCGTGGCGGGCCTCCAGGTGGTCCATCCGGTCGGGACGATCCGGGCGGTCGGGACGGTCCAGGCGGTCGTGGCGGTCAAGCCGGTCCGCCGCCGGTGCCGGTGCCGGTGTTATCCCCGGCGCCGAGGGTGCCGCCGTACGACGGGACTGGGGCGGGATCGTCCCCTCGGCCGCTTCGCCCGCCCGCTGCTCACTCTGCGGCCGGCGCGCCCGGTAGGCGGCCCGGTACGCGGCGGGCGAGGATCCCAGCTGGCGCCGGAAGTGGCCGCGCAGCGCGACCGGGGAGCGGAAGCCGCAGCGGCCCGCGACCTCGTCGACCGAGTAGTCGGAGGTCTCCAGGAGCCGCTGGGCCTGCAGGACACGCTGGGTGATGAGCCACTGCAGCGGTGCCGAGCCGGTCAGGGAGCGGAATCGGCGGTCGAAGGTCCGGCGCGACATGTACGCGCGGGCCGCCAGCGTTTCGACGTCGAACTGTTCGTGGAGGTGCTCCAGTGCCCAGGAGACGACCTCGGCGAGCGGGTCCGCGCCGATCTCCTCCGGTAAAGACCTGTCGAGGTAGCGCTCCTGACCGCCGGGGCGGCGCGGCGGTACGACGAGACGGCGGGCCAGGGCTCCGGCCGCGTCCGCTCCGTGGTCGCTGCGCACGATGTGCAGACAGAGGTCTATGCCGGCCGCGGTCCCGGCGGAGGTGAGCACGTCGCCGTCGTCGACGAAGAGCTCGCGCGGGTCCACATGGACGGAGGGATAGCGCTTGGCCAGCGTCGGCGCGTACATCCAGTGTGTGGTCGCCGGACGCGCGTCGAGGAGTCCGGCCGCCGCGAGGACGAACGCGCCCGTGCACAGGCCGACGATCCGCGCGCCTTCCTCGTGTGCGCGGCGCAGCGCGTCGAGGGCGCTCTGTGGTGGCGGCGCGGTGATCGAGCGCCAGGCCGGTACGACGACGGTGCCGGCCCGCGCGATGGCCTCCAGGCCGTACGGGGCGGTGAGCTCGAGCCCGCCCGTGGTGCGCAGCGGCCCGTCCTCGCCGGAGCAGACGAGCAGGCGGTAGCGCGGCACCCCGGCGTCCTGGCGGTCCACGCCGAACACGGACAGGGGGATGGAACTCTCGAAGATGGGCCCGCCGCTGAACAGCAGGACGGCGACGATTTCCCGGCGCCGGCGGCCGGAGAGCTTTCGACTTGTCTCCGGTGCGGCGGAGTCGTGGCTCATGGTGCTAAGCCCCCCTCGGTGGTTTCGGCACCCCTTGCGTGTCGGCGTTCTGCTTGGTCGCGACGTCGCTCCTGCACGATTCCCCTCGCAACGAGTCCCCCGCCCGGACGGTCATGATCGAATCTACTGTGTCCGATGGTGCCGGCGTGACCAGTTCGACCCGGACTGCATTGTCGACAAGGCAACTTGGCGCGAAGCTTTCGATCACGAAGCCTCGCACTCCGCAGCTCCGCAGGGAAGTCCGCCTTTCGCCCATGGCCGGTCCGCGTGGGGTGGCCAGGGGGTCCGGAGGGCTCTTTCCGCTGGTGGTACGGGGGTTCGGGGCCCTGAGGGGGCACGTCGGGGCCTACTCGCGAGTTTGGCTGAAAAGCGACGGGGGCGCACGACGGTTTCCGGACGGCGCACAGCGTGAACCGGTCGCCCCCGGCTCCCGCCGTCGCGAGCTCCCCCGGCAGAGGGAGTGGATCTTGGCGTCCGGCCGTGGAAGCGCACCCCGGCAGGCGTCACGACGGCCCCTTCGTCGGTTGCGACGAGCCCGGCAGAAGGCTGTAGGAGACAGGGACCATTGCGATCCGGGCAGCCCTCCGGCATGCTCCTGGAACGCCGCGGGGGAGCCCCTGCGAAGCCTGGGCAGGAGAGGAGTGTCGCCGTACCCTTGGGGTATACGGGTTGGGAAGATGATTCCCGGACACTGCTCCGAGGTACCCCTTCGCCGACCCTGCTCCTTGAGCCGTACACGTTCTGAGCCCGCACCAGATCGTCCCCGCTCCGCCGCCCTCTCCCGGAGGGCCCACCTTCCCGAGACTCCGATGGCCGGTCACGAATATCCCGAACCCGCGCCCCGCAAGCGCCAGGTCGCCGAGCCCGATGAGGCCGCGGCCTTCGCAGGCGAGCCGCTCGCCGCGGAGGAACTGCGCAGGACCTGCGATCCCGCCTTCCGCCATGGCGTCGTCGTCGGCTTCGACGGCTCGACCTCCAGCGAACGCGCCCTCTCGTACGCCATCGGCATGGCGCGCCGCTCCTCCTCCGCGCTGATCATCGTCCATGTGGCCAACAGGCTGCCCACCACGGTGTGGGCGGGCTGCGAACCGCCCGTCTTCGTGGACGTGCCCGATCACCGCACCGAGGTGCTCGGTCTCGAACTCGCCTGCGCGGACTATCTCTCCGAGGTCTCCTGGATCCTCGTCGAGCGCGGCGGCGACATCTGCCACGAGCTGGAGGAGGTCGGCCGGGAGTACGAGGCCGATGCGATCGTCGTCGGCTGTACACACGGCATCGTGGGCCGGATCTTCGGCTCGGTCGCGGGGCGGCTCGCGAAGCGCGCGCAGCGCCCGGTCGTCGTCATCCCGTAGCGTGCCCGCGGCTCCCGTAGCGTGCCCGCGGCACCCGTGGCGAGCCTGCGGCCCCCCGTGGCGCGCCTGTGGCTCCTGTGGCTCCTGCGGCTCCCGTGCTGTCGGCTTGTGCCCCTGTCGCCGTTGCGCTTCCGTAACTTCCCTTTGTCCCAGGTGAGATGGGGCGTTCGAAGCCTCAACTTCCCTCTGGCGTTCGACGAATCTACCGCCCGGTAGAGGTGGTTTGTGCCCTTGTGAAGGGTACATAAAGCTCGCCGGCCCAACCGTACGAGCCGGCCCCACGCAGCACGACTGCACACTCGAAGGGAGCCCGCCGTGGACAACGAAGTCTCCGCGGGAAGCACCACCACCACCTCCACTCTCGGCCGTCTGGCGCTCGGCGTGACCCTGCTGGCCTTCGGCCTCGGTCACGCGGAAGTGATCGAAGGCGTGACAGCCGCGGACGCCATGTCCGTCGCGACCTACGTCGGCGGTATAGCGCTCTTCATCGCCGGTCTGCTCGCGTTCCGCGAGCGTGACTCGTTCACCGGCACCGCCTTCGCCTCTCTCGGCGCCCTCTGGTTCACCTGGGGCACCGCCGACGTCGCGGCCTCGGCCAATGCGGCAGGTCTCTTCCTGCTGCTCTTCGCTCTCCTCGCGCTCAGCCTGACCCTCGGGGCGGCCGGTGGTGGCCTGCTCGGCCAGGGCATGTACGGGCTGACCGCCCTGTCCCTGCTCCTGCTCGCCATCGCCTCCTTCGGCGGCTCCGAGGCGCTCGCCAAGGTCGGCGGCTGGGCGGGTGTCGCGGCGGGTGCGGTCGCCTGGTACGGCGCGACGGCGGCTCTCGCCAAGTGGCCTGCCCTCTCCGGACGCGCTGCCGGCCGGGGAGTGACGGCCGCCGGCTGAGCAGCCGACGGGCCGGGGCATGGGCGGCTCCGGCCCGTACGAGAACGACCCCCTGGCGTCGGTGGCACGCCAGGGGGTCGTTCGCATGGATCAGGCCGGACTGCTCCACCGGAGCGGACGGGACTGCTCCACCGGAGCAGACGGGACTACTCCACCGTCACCGACTTCGCCAGGTTCCGCGGCTTGTCGATGTCCCGGCCCAGGGCCAGCGCCGTGTGGTACGCGAAGATCTGCAGCGGGATGCCCATCAGGATCGGGTCCAGCTCGGTCTCGTTCTTCGGGACCAGGATGGTGTGGTCGGCCTTCTCCTGCTCCTGGTGCGCGACCGCGAGGATCTTGCCGCTGCGGGCCTTGATCTCTTCCAGGGCGGCGCGGTTCTTCTCCAGGAGGTCGTCGTCCGGGACGATCGCGACGGTCGGCAGCGAGGGCTCGATCAGGGCGAGCGGGCCGTGCTTGAGCTCCGAGGCCGGGTAGGCCTCGGCGTGGATGTACGAGATCTCCTTGAGCTTCAGCGAGGCCTCGAGGGCGACCGGGTAGCCACGGACCCGGCCGATGAACATCATCGACTTGGCGTCCGCGTACCGCTGCGCCAGCTTCCGGATCTCGTCCTCCTGCTTGAGGATGTCCTGGATCTGGCCGGGCAGGCGGCGCAGCCCCTCGATGATCCGCTTGCCGTCGGCGACCGAGAGGTCCCGGATCCGGCCGAGGTGCAGGGCGAGCAGCGCGAAGGCGGTGACCGTGTTGGTGAAGCACTTCGTGGAGACGACGCAGACCTCGGGCCCGGCGTGCACGTACACACCGCCGTCGGTCTCGCGGGCGATCGCCGAACCGACGACGTTCACCACGCCGAGGACGCGGGCGCCCTTGCGCTTGAGCTCCTGCACGGCCGCGAGCACGTCATAGGTCTCACCGGACTGCGAGACCGCGATGTAGAGGGTGTCGGGGTCGACGACCGGGTTGCGGTAGCGGAACTCGGAGGCCGGTTCGGAGTCGGCGGGGATACGGGCCAGCTCCTCGATCAGACCGGCGCCGATCAGGCCCGCGTGGTACGAGGTGCCGCAGCCGAGGATCTTGATGCGGCGGATCTGCCGGGCCTCGCGCGGGTCCAGGTTGAGGCCGCCCAGGTGCACGGTGGAGAAGCGGTCGTCGATCCGGCCGCGCAGCACACGGTCGACCGCGTCGGGCTGCTCGCTGATCTCCTTGTGCATGTACGTGTCGTGGCCGCCCATGTCGTACGACTCGGCCTCCCACTCCACGGTGGTGGGGCTGGCGGTCGTCACGGTGCCGGACGTCGTGTACGTACGGAAGTCGTCGGCCTTGATGGTGGCCATCTCGCCGTCGTCGAGGGTGACGACCTGGCGGGTGTGCGAGACGAGCGCGGCGACGTCCGAGGCGACGAACATCTCCTTGTCGCCGATGCCGAGCACGACGGGCGAGCCGTTGCGGGCCACGACGATGCGGTCGGCGAAGTCGGCGTGCATGACGGCGATGCCGTAGGTGCCCTCGACGACCCGCAGGGCCTCGCGGACCTTCTCCTCCAGGGTTTCGGCCTCGGAGCGGGAGATGAGGTGGGTGAGCACCTCGGTGTCGGTCTCGGAGACGAAGTCGACGCCCTCGGCGGTCAGCCGGGCACGCAGATCATCGGCGTTGTCGACGATGCCGTTGTGCACGACGGCGACCTTGTTGTCGGCCGACATGTGCGGGTGGGCGTTCTCGTCGGAGGGGGCGCCGTGGGTGGCCCAACGCGTGTGGGCGATGCCGGTCGTGCCCTTGAAACGGGCGGGGACCCTGGCCTCCAGGTCGCGCACCCGGCCCTTGGCCTTGACCATCTTCAGGCCCGAGGTCTTCGGGCTGGTGACGACGAGGCCGGCCGAGTCGTAGCCGCGGTACTCCAGGCGCTGGAGGCCTTCCAGGAGGAGGGGAGCCACGTCTCGTTTGCCGATATAACCGACGATTCCGCACATGTGAGGGTTCCTTCGGGTCGAGTGGTGGTGTCTGGTCGCAGGCGGTTCAGCCGTAGACGATGCGGCGCAGCTGGCGGAGGGACAGCTCCGGGGGTGCGACCGCGCGGTACTTCAGATCGGTGGCGATCTGCTCGAAGATGGCCGCGTTCACCCGGCCCTGGGCCTGGAGCTCGCGGTGGCGGCGACGGACGAACGCTTCGGTCGTCTCGTCGAAGTAGGCGAGGACGTCCTGGATCACGCGCAGCGCTTCGCCCCGCTGGAGCGGGGTGCTGCGGGTCAGGTGATCAACGAGGTCGTCGTGCATTTGCCTGATCCTGGAGGATCGAAGGCGGCTTCGCAAGAATCCTGCCCGGTTTCGGGCAGGACTCGGCGTTTTCTGGATGGATTCATAGCCGCTTCAGCACGGCCTGCTTGGCGAGCGTGAACTCTTCATCGGTCAATATGCCGGTTTTATGAAGTTCACCCAGTTCGCGGAGTCGGCGGAGCAGCACATCGTGGTCGTCGCCCGCGGGCGACGCGTCGAGGGAGTTCACGGGCTCCGGGCCGGCGGCCGCCGCGGCCGGGTGGGGGAGGCGTGCCTGCACGGCCGCCGCGATCAGGGACATCAGCGGGTCCTTCTTGAAACCGAAGAGGTCGACCGCGTTCGGGTCGTACTTCGGCGGGGCCTCCGTCGTGGCGCCGCGGACCCGGAAGCGCAGATAGCCGTTCTCCAGGCCCGCGGACGGCTGCCACTCCACACCCTCGATCTCGTCCAGAGCGATCGTGCGGGTGCCGGCGGCCGCCTTGGCCTCCTCCGTCGTCCACTTCCACTCCAGGCGCACCCGCTCCCCGTCGAAACTCGCGGTGCCGTCGCCGGCGCTCACCGACAGCGGCACGGCGGGTCCCGCCAGGAGGTACGAGGTGCAGGGGCCCGCCGGGACCTGCTCCAACAGATGCGCGTTGCGCACCTCGTCCACGAAGTACTCGGCGACACCCCGGCGGTCGGAATCGACGCTCAGCCGGTACGGATCGGCCCCATCCGCCAGACTGCCCCCGGTGACCTGCGTGAGCGGATCCGCGCCCTCCCGCAGCCGCAGTCGGAGCCTGCCCTGCTTCTTGCCCTGCTCGAAGGAGATCCCTGCCAACGCCGTGACAGGGACCTCCAGTTCACCCAGTGTCTTGCGCAGCAGACCGACGCTCTTGTCGTGCCCGGGCACGAGCCGCAGCGTGTCGCCGTCGAAGGTCCAGGTTCCGTCGCGCTGGATGATTTCCGCCATGGGGTCGATTCTGACACCCGGCCCCGCACCGGCCTGCGCACCACGGTCCGTGCGGGGGTGGCCCGACGGTCAGTCCGCCGCGGACCGCTCGGACTCCTCGGGCTCCTCGGGCTCCGGGGTGCCCGCCATCGCCTCGTCGCGCAGCCGGTCCTCGCTGGCGCCTCGGCGCCAGTAGCCGGTGAAGCTGATGGAACGGCGGTGGTAGCCGCGGTCGTTGATGAGATGGCGGCGGATCTGCTTCATCGCGCCCGCCTCGCCCGCGAGCCAGATGTACGGAGCACCGGCGGGCAGCGCCTCCGCCGAGCGGAGCGCGTCGAGGGCGGTCTCGCCCCGCTCGCGGGCGAGCCAGACCGTCTCCAGGTCCGCGGCGGTGTGGAGACTCAGCTCGTCGGCGGCGTACGGGACCTCGAAGAACGCCCGCACCGGGAGGCCGGCCGGCAGCGATTCGAGGATCGCGGAGGCGGCGGGAAGGGCTGTCTCATCGGCCCACAGGAGCAGCCAGGGCGCGGACTCGGGCAGCCGGAAGCGGATGCCGCTGTTCTCGGCCTCCGCCGGGCCGAGCACCTTGACGCGGTCGCCGGGCGTGGCCTGTTCGGCCCATACGCAGGCGGGGCCGCCGTCCTCGTGCAGCGCGAAGTCGATGTCGACCTCGCCCGCCTCGGGGCGCTGGGCGCGCACGGTGTACGAGCGCATCACGGCACGCTCCTCGTCCGGCATCGCGCGGTACGCCAGGTACCAGGCGCCCGGCTCCTGCTCCGGCGGAAGCACCGGCTCCGACTGGCCGGGCCGCGGCAGGAAGAGGGAGAGGCTCTGGTCGAGCCCGCCCGAGACGAAGGACGTCAGGCCCGCGTCCTCGCCGTACCCGGCGAAGGTGACGCGCGCCATCGACGGCGAGAGGTGCTGCGTGCGGATGACTTCGAGACCGAAGAGGCGATAGGTCACCGTGTCCTCCTGTTCGCTTCTCCGCCCGTGCGGCGCAGAGGTGCGGGTTTCGTCGTTGTCTGCGGTCCGGCCGCCGCACGTGCGTCGCTCACGAGGTGACCTTCTTCGCGTTCTCGATGGCCTCCGCGAGGCTCTCCAGGATCGGGGTGCACTTCGCGTACGAGTAGACAGGCTCGGTGACGCGTGGGATGACCTGGCCCGCCTTCACCGCGGGGAGCTGCTGCCAGGTCGGCTTGGACTTGTCGAGCTCGGCGGGCTGGAGGGTGCCGGTGCGGTTGTCGACCATGATGAGGTCGGCCTCGTACTTGCCGGCGTTCTCCCAGCTGAGCTCCTCGAAGAAGCCCTGCGCGTTGACCTTCGGCTGGACGAACTCGACGCCCAGCTCCTCGAAGTACCGGGTGTCCGCGGAGGTCTTCGGCGCCGAGACGTAGAACAGGTCCGCCGAGCCCGAGCCGACCAGCACCCTGATGCCGGGGTTGGACTTCGCGGCCGCGCGCAGCCGGGCCGCCGCCTTCTCGAATGCGGCCTTGGACTCGGTGACCTTCGCGGACTTCACATCGGCGCCGAGCGCGGCGGCGAGTTCCACGCGGCGGGCGAGCGCCTTGTCCATGGTGGTCTCGGCGGCCCACAGGAGCACGGAGGGGACCTGCAACTGGAGGATCTTCTTCTCGGCGGCGGTGCCCGTGATGTACCAGGCCTGGTCCTTGATCCACATATCGGTGATCAGGAGGTCGGGATCGAGGGCCGCGTACTTCTCGACGCTGAACTTGTCGTACGCGTTGCCGAGGATCTCGACCTTGCTGATGTCCATGTCGCCGGCCTGGACGTCCGGCATGCCGTCGGCGGTCTCGGTGGGGCCGAAGACGCCCTTGACCTTGATGCCGTAGTCCCAGAGCGCGGCGGCGGTGCCGGTGAAGGCGACGATGTTCGCCGGCTGCTCGTCGAGCTTCACCTCGGTGCCGCGGTCGTCCTCGAAGGAGAACGGGCCGTCGGATCCGGCTCCGCTTTCCGAGGCCGACTTCGTGCCCTTGCCGCCCTTGTCGTCACCACAGGCGGCCAGGAGGGCGCTGAGGCCGACGGCGCCACCGGCGGTGAGCAGACCGCGTCGGGAGATCCGGGACAGGCGGGACTTGGGCATGCGTGTGCTGCTTTCTCAGGACGAACGAAGCGGACCTTAGGTTAACCTAACCTAAGGTCCGCTTCGGCGGGTCAGCGGCCCCCGGCCGTGCGGCCCGCCGGCCGGGAGTCCGGCCTGTCAGCCGGGAGTCCCGCCTGTCAGCCTGTCAGCCCCAGCTCCCGCGCGATCAGCATCCGCTGCACCTCGCTCGTGCCCTCGCCGATCTCCAGGATCTTGGAGTCCCGCCACATCCGGGCCACCGGGAACTCGTTCATGAACCCGTAGCCGCCGTGGATCTGCGTGGCCTCCCGCGCGTTGTCCACGGCGATCGTCGACGAGTACAGCTTCGCGAGCGCCGCCTCCTTCTTGAACGGCTCCCCGTGCACGAGCCGCGAGGCCGCGTCCCGCCAGGCGAGGCGGGCCGTGTGCGCCTTCATCTCCATGTCGGCGATCTTGAACTGCACGGCCTGGTTGGCGCCGATCGGCTTCCCGAACGCATGCCGCTCCTTCGCGTACTTCACCGACTCGTCCACACAGCCCTGCGCGAGCCCGGTCGCGAGCGCCGAGATGGCGATCCGGCCCTCGTCGAGGATCCGCAGGAACTGGGCGTAGCCGCGGCCGAGTTCACCGAGCAGGTTGGCGCGCGGCACGCGGACGTCGGCGAAGGAGAGCTCGCGGGTGTCCGAGGCGTTCCAGCCGACCTTCGAGTACGGGGCGGCGACGGTGAAGCCGGGGGTGCCGGAGGGGACGATGATCGAGGAGATCAGCGGCTTGTCGGACTCGCTGCGGCCGGTCACGGCCGTGACCGTGACCAGACCTGTGATGTCCGTGCCGGAGTTGGTGATGAAGCACTTCGAGCCGTTGATCACCCATTCGTCGGTCGCCTCGTCGAGCACGGCCGTGGTGCGGGTCCCGCCCGCGTCCGAGCCGGCGCCCGGCTCGGTGAGCCCGAAGGCGCCGAGCATCTCGCCGCTGCACAGCTTCGGCAGCCACTGCTGCTTCTGCTCCTCGGTCCCGTACAGGTGGAGCGGCATCGCGCCGAGCGAGACGCCGGCCTCCAGGGTGATTGCCACGGAGGAGTCGACGCGGGCCAGCTCCTCCAAGGCGATCCCGAGCGCCAGGTAGTCGCCGCCCATGCCGCCGTACTCCTCGGGGAAGGGCAGCCCGAACAGGCCCATACGGCCCATCTCGCGGACGATCTCGTACGGGAACTCGTGCCGCTCGTAGAAGTCGCCGATCTTCGGGGCCACGACATCGTGCGCGAACTCCTCGACGGTGCGGCGGAGTTCCTCGTGTTCGGCGGAAAGACGGTGGTCCAGGGACATCCCTGATCACTCCTTAAGGTCCCTCTTCGTGGGAGGGAGGGTCACTCCTGGTGGGAGAGGGCGCGGACGGTGCGGGAGGGGCTGGGGCGGCCCAGCCGTTCGGCCAGCCACACGCTTGTGGCGGTGAGCTTGGCCAGGTCGACCCCGGTTTCGATGCCGAGGCCGTCGAGCATCCACACGAGATCCTCGGTGGCGAGATTTCCGGTGGCGCTCTTCGCGTACGGGCAGCCGCCGAGGCCGCCCGCGGACGCGTCCACCGTGGTCACCCCGTGCTGCAGCGCTGCGAGCGTGTTGGAGAGCGCCTGTCCGTAGGTGTCGTGGAAGTGCACGCCGATGGTGTCGGTGGGCACGCCCTCCTCGTTCAGGGCGGAGAGCAGCGCCTGTACGTGGCCGGGGGTGGCCACGCCGATGGTGTCGCCGAGGCTCAGCTCGTCGCAGCCGAGGTCCAGGAGGGCCCTGGCCGTACTGACGACCTGGCCGACCGGGACCGCTCCCTCCCACGGGTCGCCGAAGCACATCGACAGATAGCCGCGGACGTGCACCTGCTGTGCCTTCGCGCGGGCGATCACCGGCTCGAACATGGTGAGCGACTCGGCGACCGAGCGGTTGAGGTTCTTCCTTGAGAAGGTCTCGGTCGCCGAACCGAAGACGGCGATCCGCCGCGCGCCGAGCTCCAGGGCGCGGTCAAGGCCCCGCTCATTGGGCACGAGGACCGGGAGGTCCACCCCCTCGACGCCGCTGACCTGCGGGAACAGGGCCTCCGCATCGGCGAGCTGGGGCACCCACCTGGGGTGCACGAAGCTGGTCGCCTCGATGGTGGTGAGGCCCGCGGCGGCCAGCCTGCGGATGAACTCCGCCTTGACCTCGGTCGGTACGGTCGCCTTCTCGTTCTGCAGGCCGTCGCGCGCGCCCACCTCGTGGATCCGGACGCGGGGCGGGAGGCCGTGGCCGGGGACGACCATGGGCAGTGCGCTGTCGTCGGGTGTGCTGCTGTCAGGTGTGCTGCCGTCGCGTGTTCTGCTGTTGCGGGTGCTGCTTTCGGCGGATGTCATCACGCCTCCTCTTCGGCCGGGTTGACGACCGCGAGGATCTGGTCCATCGCGACCGTGGCGCCGGCGGTGACGTCGAGTTCGGTGACGGTGCCGGCGTGTGGGGCGGAGATGACGTGTTCCATCTTCATCGCCTCGACGACCAGCAGCGACTGGCCCGCCGCGACCTCGTCGCCCACGGCGACCTTCACGACGGTGACGGTGCCGGGCATCGGCGCGGTCAGGGCATCGGCACCGGCATGCGCGGCGCCGGTCAGCTCGGCCGCCACCGGGTCGTGGTCCTGGAGGTGCCAGCTGTCGCCGTCCCGCCCGAGCCAGACGCCGTCGGGGCTCGCGGCGCGGCTGAACCGGTGGGTGAGGCCGTCCAGTTCGAGGGTGAGGTGCGTGCGGGTGAGGTGCGTGAGCCGGGCGAGGACGGGGGAGACCTCCTCCGCCGTACCGGCGGGCTGCGGAAAGCGGACCTCGTGGCGGTCCCCGACGGCACGGATGCCGACCGGCACCGGGTCATGGCCCGGTGCCCGCACCGGATGGCTCACCCAGGCCGCGTTCCCGCCCATGCGCCAGCCGCTGGGCACCGAGAACGGGTCCACCCAGCCGGGAGACGCCGCCTCCGCGCTCGTGCCCACCGACTCGGAGGGCACACCCCGCACCCCCGACGGGCCGTGCGGCGCGAGAGCGGCCTGCGCCAGCAGCGCCGCCGCGACGTACACCTCGTCCGGTACGGAGGAGTCGACGAGGCTGTCGACATCCCGCTCCACCAGACCCGTGTCCATCTCCCCGGACAGCACATCCGGATGGGCGAGCAGCCGGCGCAGGAACCCGGCGTTCGTCTGGACGCCCAGCGTCACGGTGTCCGCGAGCGCGGCCCGCAGCCTGCGCAACGCGTCCGCCCGCGTGGCCCCGTACGCGATGACCTTGGACAGCATCGGGTCGTAGAGGCTGCCGACCTCCGTGCCCTGCGAGAGCCCGGAGTCCGTCCGTACGCCGTCGCCCTGCGGTTCGTGCAGCGAGAGCACCGTGCCGCCGGAGGGCAGGAAGCCGCGGGCAGGGTCCTCGGCGCAGATCCGCGCCTCCACCGCGTGGCCGGTGAGGGTGATGTCGTCCTGGGTGAAGGGAAGCGGCTCCCCGGCGGCAACCCGCAACTGCGATTCCACCAGGTCGATCCCGGTGACCAGCTCGGTGACCGGGTGCTCCACCTGGAGGCGGGTGTTCATCTCCATGAAGTAGTACGAGGACGGGTCGCCGCCGGGGACGATGAACTCCACGGTGCCCGCACCCGCGTACCCGCAGGAGCGCGCCGCCTGCGCGGCGGCCTCGCCCATCGCGGCCCGCGTCGCCTCGTCGAGGAGCACACTCGGCGCCTCTTCGATGATCTTCTGGTGGCGGCGCTGCAGCGAGCATTCGCGCTCGCCGAGGTGCACCACGTTCCCGTGGCCGTCCGCGAGCACCTGGATCTCGATATGGCGCGGGCGGTCGATCCAGCGCTCCACGAGCAGCGTGTCGTCGCCGAAGGAGGCCCGCGCCTCGCGCCGGGCCGCGGCGATCTCGTCATCGAGCACCGCGAGGTCCCGGACCAGCCGCATGCCCTTTCCGCCACCGCCGGCGGAGGGCTTGAGCAGGACCGGGGCGCCGATCTCGCGCGCGGCGGCGGCCAGCTCCGCATCGCCCAGTCCGCTTCCCGAGGAGCCGGGCACGACCGGGACACCGGCCGCCTTCACCGTCTCCTTGGCGCGGATCTTGTCGCCCATCAGGTCGATCGCGGCTGCGGGCGGCCCGATGAAGGCAAGGCCCGCCTCCGCGCAGGCCCGCGCGAAGCCCGCGTTCTCGGCGAGGAAGCCGTAGCCGGGGTGCACGGCCTGCGCACCGGTGCGCCGGGCCGCGTCGATCAGCGCGTCCACGCGCAGATACGACTCGGCGGCGGGCGGCGGCCCGATCCGTACCGCCGTATCGGCCTCGCGGACATGGCGGGCGTCGGCGTCCGCATCGCTGAAGACCGCGACCGAGCGGATCCCCAGCGCCCGCAGCGTACGGATCACGCGGACCGCGATCTCGCCGCGGTTGGCGACCAGAACTGTGTCGAACATCGTCAGGGGTCCCCTCACATCCGGAAGACGCCGAACTCGGGGTCACCGAGCGGGGCGTTGGCACAGGCGGTCAGAGCCAGACCCACGACCTGGCGGGTGTCGAGCGGGTCGATGACCCCGTCATCCCACAGGCGGGCCGTGGCGTAGTACGCATTGCCCTGGGTCTCGTACTGCGCCCGGATCGGAGCCTTGAACTCGTCCTCGGCCTCGGCGGGCCAGTCCTCGCCGCGCCCCTCGATCTGGTCGCGCTTGACGGTGGCGAGCACGGACGCGGCCTGCTCGCCGCCCATCACGGAGATCTTCGCGTTCGGCCACATCCACATGAAGCGCGGCGAATAGGCCCGGCCGCACATCGAGTAGTTGCCCGCGCCGTAGGAGCCGCCGACCACCACGGTCAGCTTCGGCACCCGCGTACAGGCCACGGCCGTGACCATCTTGGCGCCGTGCTTGGCGATGCCGCCCGCCTCGTAGTCGCGGCCGACCATGAAGCCGGAGATGTTCTGCAGGAAGAGCAGCGGGATGCCGCGCTGGTCGCACAGCTCGATGAAGTGGGCGCCCTTCTGGGCGGATTCGGAGAACAGGATGCCGTTGTTGGCGACGATCCCCACCGGGTGCCCGTGGATCCGCGCGAAGCCGGTGACAAGCGTCTGGCCGTACTCGGACTTGAACTCCTGGAAACGGGAGCCGTCCACGATCCGGGCGATCACCTCCCGCACGTCATAGGGCGTACGGGAATCCACCGGCACCGCACCGTAGAGCCCGGCCGGATCGACCTCGGGCTCCTCGGCCGGCTCGACGGACCAGGGGAGGGCGTCGCGCTCGGGCAGCGTCGAGACGATGTTCCGTACGATCCGCAGCGCGTGCGCGTCGTTCTCCGCGAGGTGGTCCGTCACACCCGACGTACGCGAGTGGACCTCGCCGCCGCCCAGCTCCTCGGCCGTGACGACCTCGCCGGTCGCGGCCTTCACCAGCGGCGGGCCGCCCAGGAAGATGGTGCCCTGATCGCGGACGATCACGGCCTCGTCGCTCATCGCGGGCACATAGGCGCCGCCGGCCGTGCACGAGCCCATGACCGCGGCGATCTGCGGGATGCCCGCGCCGGACATCCGGGCCTGGTTGTAGAAGATCCGCCCGAAGTGCTCGCGGTCCGGGAAGACCTCGTCCTGCATCGGCAGGAAGGCGCCGCCCGAGTCCACCAGATAGAGGCAGGGCAGCCGGTTCTCCAGGGCGACGGCCTGGGCACGCAGGTGCTTCTTCACCGTCATCGGGTAGTACGTGCCGCCCTTGACGGTGGCGTCATTGGCGACGATCACGCACTCGCGGCCGCTGACCCGGCCGATGCCGGCGATCACACCGGCCGCCGGGGCGTCCCCGCCGTAGAGGCCGTCCGCGGCGAGCGGGGCCAGCTCCAGGAAGGGCGAGCCCGGGTCGAGCAGCGTGTCCACGCGGTCGCGCGGCAGCAGCTTGCCGCGCGCGACATGGCGGGCGCGGGACCGCTCGCCGCCGCCGAGCCGGGCCGCGGCCAGCTTGGACCGCAGCTCCTCGGCGAGGGCGCGGTGCGCCGCCTCGTTGGACCGCCAGGCCTCGGACGCCGGATCGGCGCCGCTGCCCAGTACGGGTGCCTGCTGCATCGTGGTGAGCCCCCTTGCTCCCCGCCCTACGGTGGTTAATGAGCGTTAACCCATTTCCAACAGGTTAACGAGCGCTAACCGCGCTGTCTACAATGACTTCATGAGCAGCGACGTCACACGGCCCGGGGCGGGTACGCGATGAGTACGACGAGGGTGAAGGCCGCGGGCGCGACCCGTCGCGAGCAGATCCTCAAGGAGGCCGCGCGCCTCTTCGCCGAACGCGGTTTCCACGGCGTCGGCGTGGACGAGATAGGCGCGGCCGTCGGCATCAGCGGTCCCGGCCTCTACCGGCATTTCGCCGGCAAGGACGCCATGCTCGCCGAACTCCTGGTCGGCATCAGCGGCCGGCTCCTGACCGGCGGCAAGCGGCGCGTCTCCGAGGTGGAGGGCGAGCCGCGCGACGTGCTCGACTCGCTCATCGAGGGCCATATCGACTTCGCCCTCGACGACCGCCCCCTGATCACCCTCCATGACCGCGAGCTCGACCGTCTGCGCGACAGCGACCGCAAGCTGGTGCGCCAGCTGCAGCGGCAGTACGTGGAGCTGTGGGTGGAGGTCGTACGGAAGGTCTACCCCACGCTGGTCGAGGCGGACGCGCGGGCCTCGGTCCACGCGGTCTTCGGTCTCCTGAACTCGACGCCGCATCTGAGCCGTCCCGGCGCACTGCCTGGGCGGGCGGCCATGGCGGGACTGCTGCACCGGCTGGCGCTGGGGGCGTTCGCGGCCGCGGCCGCGGCCGCGTAGGGGCGCGCGGGCCGAAAGTGCCGGCCGCGGGCGGGCCGGGGACGCGGACCCCGGGCGAGGCGTGACGCACATCTCTGGACGCGCAGGCCAACTGGCCGGTAACCTGAGCAAGCGCTTAGCCAGGGTGCGGCCCTTTGACGAATGTGGGCGCCCCACCGACGTAAAAGGAGACCTCTGTGCGCCGCACCGTATTCAACGAAGACCACGAGGCGTTCCGCGACACCATCCGCGCGTTCATCGAGAACGAGGTCGTCCCGGTCTACGACGAGTGGTACGAGGCCGGCCAGGCCCCGCGCGACTTCTACTACAAGCTCGGCGAGCTGGGCGTCTTCGGCATCCGCGTCCCCGAGGAGTACGGCGGCGCCGGCATCGACTCGCACAAGTACGAGGCCATCATGTACGAGGAGACCGCCCGCGCCGGCGTCTCCTTCGGCGGCTCCGGAGTCCACGTGCTCCTCGGCCTCCCGTACATCCAGATGCTCGCCACCGACGAGCAGAAGAAGCGCTACCTGCCGAAGTTCGTCACCGGCGAGGAGATGTGGGCGCTCGCGATGACCGAGCCGGGCACCGGCTCCGACGTCGCCGGCATGAAGACCACCGCCAAGCTCAACGAGGCGGGCACCCACTACGTCCTCAACGGCGCCAAGACCTTCATCACCGGCGGCGTGCACGCCGACCGCGTCGTCGTCTGCGCCCGCACCTCCGCCCCGCGCGAGGACGACCGCCGCTTCGGCATCTCCCTGTTCGCCGTGGACACCAAGTCCGCCGGCTACTCGATCGGCCGCAAGCTCGACAAGCTGGGCCTGAAGACCTCCGACACCGCCGAGCTGGCCTTCGTCGACGTCGAGGTCCCCGTCGAAGACCTGCTCGGCGAGGAGAACAAGGGCTTCTACTACCTCGGCAGCAACCTGCCCTCCGAGCGCTGGGGCATCGCCTTCGGCGCCTACGCCCAGGCCAAGGCCGCGGTGAAGTTCGCCAAGGAGTACGTGCAGGAGCGCACCGTCTTCGGCAAGTCCGTCGCCTCCTTCCAGAACACCAAGTTCGAACTGGCCGCCTGCCAGGCCGAGGTGGACGCCGCCGAGGCCGTCGCCGACCGCGCCCTGGAGGCCCTGGACGCCGGCGAGCTGACCCCCGCCGAGGCCGCGTCGGCGAAGCTCTTCTGCACCGAGGTCGCCCACCGCGTCATCGACCGCTGCCTGCAGCTGCACGGCGGCTACGGCTTCATGAACGAGTACCCGATCGCCCGCCTGTACGCGGACAACCGCGTCAACCGCATCTACGGCGGCACCAGCGAGGTCATGAAGTCGATCATCGCGAAGGACATGGGCCTGTAGGGCCACCGACAGGATTCGCACAGGACTCGCATCCGGACCCGCATCAGGACTCGCGACTTGAACGAAGAACTGCAGGGCCTGCTCGATCTGCTCGACCTTGAGCGGATCGAGCAGGACTATTTCCGCGGCCAGTCGCAGTCCGCGCTCGTGCCCAGGGTCTTCGGCGGGCAGGTCGCCGCCCAGGCCCTGGTCGCGGCGGGCCGCACCGTGCCCGAGGGGCGCGGCGCGCACTCGCTGCACGCGTACTTCCTGCGCACCGGCGACCCCGGCGCGCCCATCGTCTACGAGGTCGACCGCATCCGCGACGGCCGCTCCTTCACCACACGCCGGGTCGTCGCCGTCCAGCACGGCAAGCCGATCTTCCACCTCTCGGCCTCCTTCCAGTCGTACGAGGAGGGCCTGGAGCACCAGGCGGAGATGCCGCCCGCGCCCGAGCCGGAGAGCCTGCCGACGGCGGCCGAGATGCTGCCGCGGTACGCGGATAACTTCATCGACCCGAGCGTCGTGGACCGCATGATCAAGGCACGCGGCGCGGTCGACCTGCGCTACGTGGACGCCCCGCCGTACGGAACCGTCGGCGAGCCGCGCGCACCGCGCTCGCAGGTCTGGTTCCGGGCCAACGGCAAACTCGACGACGATCCGCTGCTCCACGTCTGCCTCGCCACCTACGTCTCCGACATGACCCTGCTCGACTCGGTGCTCCTCGCGCACGGCCGCGGCGGCTGGACCGTGGGCGACGTGGTCGGCGCCTCCCTGGACCACGCGATGTGGTTCCACCGCCCGTTCCGCTCCGACGAATGGCTCCTCTACGACCAGGAGTCCCCCTCGGCCTCCGGCGGCCGAGGCCTCGGCCAGGCCCGGATCTACACCCAGGACGGGCGGCTGGCGATCTCGGTGATCCAGGAAGGTGTGGTACGGGTACCGCGCTGAGCACCTCCGGCCCGTGCCGGCACCTCTGGCCCCTGCCGGCACCTCCGGCCCCTGCGAACGCGAGGCCGACCGCGCACAGAACTCATACCGGACATACCGTCGCTGCATGAGCGAGCACGCAGCCCCGCCGGAGAAGTCCGAGTCGACCGGCACGGTCATCGTGGCCGTCCTCGTCAACCTCGGAATCGCCGTGGCGAAAGCGATCGGCGGAGTCATCAGCGGCTCCAGCGCCATGCTCTCCGAGGCAGCCCACTCCCTCGCCGACACGGTCACCGAGACGATGCTCCTCGCCTCCCTCAAGGCGGGCGGGAAACCGGCCGACGACGCACACCCTCTCGGCTACAGCGGCGCCCGCTATGTCTGGGCGATGCTCGCCGCCGTCGCCACCTTCGTCGGTGGTGGGGTCTTCGCCGTGTACGGCGGGATCCACACGCTCACCCACGGCGAGGAACCGGGCGACCCCCTGGTCTCATACATTGTCCTGGCCGTCGCCTTCGCCCTGGAGGCCTCCTCCCTGCGCGTCGCATGGCGTCAGGTGAGCCGCGAGGCGCGACGCCACCGGGTGGGCGTGAAGCGGTACGTCCGCTGGACCCCGGACACGGCCGTCAAGGCCGTCTTCCTGGAGGACAGCGCCGCGCTCATCGGCCTCGCACTCGCCGCGGGCGGGCTGCTCGGCGGCCAGCTCACCGGCTCCGGGGTGTACGACGGCGTCGCCTCGATCCTGATCGGGCTGCTCCTCGTGTGGGTCGCGTGGGTCCTGGGCCGCAGCAACGCCGAACTCCTGATCGGCCGCTCGCTGCCCCCGCGGATGCGTGAGGAGATCCGCGCCGAACTCCTCGCCGTACCGCATGTGCTGCAGGTGATCGACCTGGTCACGCTGGTGCAGGGCCCGGGCGAGGTCCTCGTCGCGGCGAAGGCGGACTTCCGCGACGTGGTCACGGCGGCGGACGTGGAACGTTCCTGCGAGGAGGCGGAACGCCGCCTGCGCACCCGCTTCCCCGCAGTGCGCCGGGTCTTCATCGACCCGACGCCCTCGGCGGAGCAGATGCGGCAGGCCTAGGGGGTGTCTTCGCCGCCCCCCCGCGCCGGGCTCCCGCGCCGGGCTCCCGCGCCGCGCCTCCCGCGCCGGGCTCCCGCGCCGGGCTCCCGCGCCG
>NZ_JBLMKT010000030.1:0-68314 GCF_047779955.1 Streptomyces lothianensis
GGATCCGGGTCCGGGGAAGGCGACGGATCCGGGTCCGGGGAAGGCGACGGATCCGTGCAAGTCGGCAGGTCGCCGTTGAACGGATAGGCGTGCAGCTCCTGCCCGCCCCCGCCCCCTTCCCGCGACGTGTGCGTCAGCGAACCGGCCGTGAAGAACCGCCCGTTCACCCCGGGCAGCGACAGCGTCGTCGTACTGCCCGCGTTGCCCACCAGCACGCTGCCCGCGAACTGCCCGGTCCCGGTCAGCTCGACCGCGGTCGCGTCCGGGAAGTTCCACAGCGTCCGCTCACGCAGCCCGTCCGGGAGCCCCGCGATGTAGGTGTTGATCGTCCGTGCCTCGCCGGTGAGGTTGACCAGGACGGTCGCACCCTCCGGGATGTCCTCGAAGGCGAACCCCTGCTGGCCGCCGCTGCCGCTCGCCAGGTCGAAGTCCACGTTGAAGACCTGGATCGCGGAGGTGCCGTCACCGGTGAAGACGGTCGTGTCCCCGTTGTTGACCGCGGTGCCCGTCGCCTTCCTGGGCTCCCCGTTGTCATACGCGTAGCACTGGCTCGCCGCCGTCAGGTCGAGCCGCAGCTGCTGGTACGGATCCACCGCGCCGGGATCCGACACCGGCTCCGGCACCACGGTGCCGGACAGGCTCCCGCCGTACCGGACGACTCCGGAGGCGGAGGCGTCGCTCGCCAGCAGCCGCTGCCCCGACGCGACGCTCAGGTCGTCGCCGACGGTGAGGAAGTCCGTACCGTCGTCCGGCGGAACCCGGGAACCCACCCCCGCGACCCCCACGTTGTACACCTGCGAGGCCGTGGCGGCCTTGTCCATGTCGAAACCGCCGAGCACCACCACCTTCCCCTCGGCCTCGGCGGCGGCCTGCCGGACGAGGAAGTCCCCGCCGACGAACACATTGATGTTGTTGTCCCGGCCGGTGATCGACCCGTTGTTGACGTCCGGATAGGGATCGGGGCAGTTGTCGCCCAGGCATGGCCCGAGCCCGCCCGGCAGCGGGTCCGCGAACCCCCAGGAGGAGGAGAGACCGACGAGTACGGCCGCACAGGCCACGGCAGCCGACGCCGATACGGCTCTTCGGCGCGTGACAGTTCCACGGCGCGTTGAACGCACATTATTCATAGCTGAAAATATGTATAAACCGGACGCCTGTCGACGCCCGGACACGCCACGAACACCTCACCCCACCCGCGACACGCCGCCGAACGGCAGCTCACCCCCGGCCGGCATCACCCCGATGGCGGTCAGCCGACCTCAGTCGGCGGGTCTCAGCGAGGGAAGCGGCCGGTGTCGATGTCGGTGCTCAGCGGCTCGCCCAGCGAGAGCGTCTCCCCGAAGGGAATCCGCTCGGTGTGCTTGTACGCGCCGTTGAGCGGCTCGGTGCACACGGTCGTGGTGGGGCCGTGCTCGTCGAAGCGGTCGATCAGCACGTAGACCGGGACCGGCGCGTGCGCGTACGCCCACAGCTTCTTCGTACGGTCGTCCCTGGCGTTGCCCTTCGAGGTGATCTCGACGACGAGCAGTGCCTCGGCCGCGTCGACCGGGTCGTTGGTGTCCGGGTCGGCGTTCGCGGTCAGCTCCCACGGAACGACGACCAGGTCGGGCACGTAGAGCTTGTCCAGCGGTGCGATGTGCAGCCCGAGGGTCTGGTAGATGCCCAGATCATCGGGGAGGTTCCGGTAGAGCCCACGCTGCACCATCTCCGCGATGTGGTTGTGCAGCGCATGGGGCGGTGGTACCAAGGCGATCTGCCCTTCGTCGATCTCTGCGCGCCAGCCCTCAGGCGCGTCCACCTCGCGCCATGACTGGAGCAGGTAGTCCCACGGGCGACCCTGAGGCGTCTGGTCGGGCTCGACCATCGCAGCGGTCATCGCGAGTCCCTCCTTCACTGGCCTGACGCGGCCGAACGTAGATCGACGCATACGCGGCCCGCAGCCGCACTCCCCAGCGTCCCACGATCGTGTGAGCACCGCACCGAACCTCGCCCTCCGCGCCTCGCCGCCACACCCTGCTCCACTCCCGGCGGGCGCACGCCTCCTTCATGGACGCCCCCTCCGGTTGGCCTCCCGCACCCGCGCCTTCAGCACATCTTCGGGCGCGGCCGCGACGTTCCCCGGCGGACAGTCCCACTCCCTGCCCCCGCCGGGCGGACGCAGTTGCACGTAGCCGCCCTCGCGGCCCATGACCCGGCCGACCGCACCGGTCCGGCTGTCCACGGCATACGCCCCGACGCGGGGCACGGGCGCACCCTCGTTCACCGCGCCCCCTTGAGGACGGCGGTGAGACGGCGCGCCGTGTCGACGTCACACCGCCCCAGGTCGATCAACGGACGCGGGTAGACCGCCGCGAGGCTCGGTCCGTCGAGCCGCAGCGACGGCAGGGTCACGCCCGCCGCCCGCAGCTGCGCCGCGAGTTCGCGTACGGCCTCCTCGGCGGCGCGGGTGGGGTCGGGTCCCGTCATCGTCATGAGCACCTCTCCTCGGTTGCACGGGTTGTTCCGTTCTGCTCACCCAGCGTGGCCGTATGCGGCTACGCTCGGTAGGGACGGCGTCCCAACAAACCGCTCTGCTGGACGGGGGTTGAGCCCATGGGCAAGCCACGAGATCCCGACCCGTCGTCCCGGCGCATCCTGATCGGTGAAGAACTCCGCCACGCCCGTGAAAGGGCACCCCTCACCCAACAAGCTTTGGGTGAGCTGCTGTTCGTCAGCGGCTCGTATGTAGGGCAGATGGAATCGGGCGCGCGGCGCATCCTGCCCGACATGGCTCGGAGGATCGACGAGGCGCTCGACACGGGTGACTTCTTCTTTCGCCACTGCACCAAGGCGAACAAGTCGCCGTACCCCGAGCGATTCGCGGAGGCGGCGGAAGCGGAAGCGCTCGCCATCGAGATCAGGCAGTACGGCGCGATGCTGATCCCCGGCCTTCTCCAGACCTCCGACTACGCGCGCTCACTCTTCCTGGACTACCAGCCCACCGCATCGGATCAGGCCATCGAGGACCTGTTGACCAATCGGCTGGAGCGCACGCGGCTCCTCGACGATCCAACAAAGCCGTTGTTGTGGGCCGTTATCGACGAGGCCGCCCTCCGCAGACCGGTCGGGGGCACGTCCGCCATGGCCGACCAGTTGGATCACGTCGCCCGGCTGATCCGCTCGCGCCGGGTCATCGTTCAGGTCCTGCCGTTCACGGCGGGCAGCCACGCCGCTCAGCACGGCCCCCTGAAGCTGATGTACTTCGACGACGCCCCTCCACTCCTCTTCGTGGAAGCGCCCATGGCAAGTCGGTTGCTGGATGATCCAGCGGCGGTCGCCAGGATGGAGCTGTCCTACGATCTGGTCCGGGCCGCCGCGCTCACCCCGCGCCAATCTCTGGCCTTGATCGACTCGCTGGCGGAGGATTACGCCCATGAACCCCAAGAGCCAACTCTCTGAGCAGAGCACAATCGCTTGGCGCAAGTCCACGTACAGCGACGGCGAGGGCGGCGACTGCCTGGAAGTCGCCGACGATCACCCCGGCCTCGTCCCCGTACGCGACTCGAAGAACCCCGACGGCCCGAAGCTCGTGTTCCGGGCGGCGGCCTGGTCCGCCTTCGTCGACGACCTCAAGTAGGCCCGCCCGGGGCTCAAGCTCCGAGCCCCGAGCCCTGCTTGTTCGGAATGGGTGTGGGCCTCAACCCACCCTCCCTCCCTGCGAGTTGGCAGCCGAGCACACTTTTCGCGTTCGACTTGCCACGCAGTGTGATGACGCTCTAGCGTGCCCAGATAACGAACAACCCCCGCCAGGTGCTGACAACACCTGCGGGGGTTTGACCAACAAGATCGAAAGCGACTCGATCCCATGGCTGACGCCAACTTTAGTGCTGCCGCGCCCTCCGCGCATCCCACCCCGCACCCGATGTCCTCCCCGGGCTACGGAAAACGCTCCGCACCGGACCAACTTCCGCGCGGACGCGAAGATTTCACGCACCTTCCGAAGCGCGAGCGCGCGATCGCCGGGTACATCGACCGGCTGCCCGACGGGTCCGACATCTCCGTGAAGACGCTGGAGAAGCACCTTCCGTACGGGCAGTGCGCGCTGAGGACCGCCCTCAACAACCTCCACCGGGCCGGGCACTTGAGGCGCGGGCGCGAACACGTCCGCGGATCGGGCAGCGCCCAGTGGGTCACCCGTACGTGGTTCTCCCGGACGGCGCGTGACGACGCCTGGTGGACGGCGTTCGTACGAGGCGACGTACCGGCCGGGCCGACCGCGGACGGCGGGTCCGCGTCCGCACGGCAGCCCGACACCACCGCCGAGCGCAACGCTCCCCCCACCCTCAACCGCGCCTACGTCCTCCTCGCCGCCCTCGGCCACACCGCCCCGGCGCTCTCCCTCTCCCACAGCGAGTGCCTGCGCCTCGCACCCCTCGTCACCGAGTGGTTCGAGCGCGGCGCCACGGACGCGGACCTGAACCGGGCGCTCACCGCCGGGCTCCCGTCCCCCGTCCACAGCCCGGCCGGACTGGTCCACCGCCGCCTGACGGACAAGCTGCCGCCCGAGCCCGTACCGCGCCCGGTCCCGCACGTCCTGCGCATGGCGGAATGCGCCAAGTGCACCGCCCCGGCCCGCCCGGAGGCCCTGCGGGGCGGCATGTGCGCGCAGTGCCTCGGCGAGGCCCCACCACCCACCGACACCCCCTCCCCGCTGCCACCCACGGCCGTACGCGCCCACGCGGCGAGGATCCGCGCGGCTGCGGCCACCCCGACACCTGCCAGGAGCCGCACATGAGCCTTCTGCACATCCGTCGCCGCTGCGGGGCACGATGGAGGGGAGGAGGCGATCCGATGACCCCCAGCGCCACTGACCGCCCTGACATGTCGATCGAAGAGTTCGAGGAGCTCGCCCGCAGGGCGCCCGAGACGGTTTCGCTCGAATTCATCAACGGGCGGGTCGTGGTCAAGCACGGCCCGATCGATGTCGACGACTTCGAAGAGCTCGCCCGGAAGGCGCCGGAGACCGTGACGCTGGAACTGATCGACGGAAAGCTGAGGGTCAAGCCCGTGCCCGACCTCCTCCACGGGGCCATCGTCATGTGGCTGATGCGGCAGTGCATGCAGCAGCGTCCCGAACTGGCGCTTTACCCCGAGCAGGGGCTCCACGTGAAGACCTACCGCGCGGGGCGGGCCAGAGCGGACGGTGCGCTCGCACCTCTCGACCTTTTCGTCGGGCAGGAAGGCGAGTGGGGTTCCACCGAAGGCGTCCTCATGATCGTCGAGGTCACCTCCCACGACAGTGACACCGACCGCCGCGACAGGATCGAGAAGCGCCGCGCCTACGCGGAGTCCGGGATCCCCGTCTACCTGCTCATCGACCGCGACGCCGACAGCCTCGTCGTCTTCAGCGAGCCCCGCGACGGCAAGTATCAGAAGCATCCCAAGTACGCGTACGGCGCCACCGTGCGGCTCCCGTCCCCTGTCGCCATCACCCTCGAAACCGAGAAGCTCAAGGACTACGCCGAATGACGCTGACCGGTGCCACCGGCTCGGTGCACCCACCCTTCAGCCGCCGCGACACCGCCCGCACCCGCCCCTAGCCTGGTCTCATGGCCAAGGTTCAGGTCGGAGGCGTGGAGGTCGGCTACGCGTGCGTGGGGGAAGGGCCGCCGCTCGTGTTCGTGCACGGGGCGGGGCTCGACGGGCGGATGTGGGAGCCGCAGCTCGTGGATCTGGCCGACGAGTTCACCGTCGTGGCCTGGGACGAGCCGGGCGCGGGGCGTTCCTCGGATCTGCCGCCCGGTTTCACGCTGGCGGACTTCGCGCACTGCCTGGCCGCCGTGATCGAGTCGCTGCGGCTCGGTCCGGCGCATGTCGCCGGGCTCTCCTGGGGCGGGACGGTCGTGCTGGAGCTGTACCGCCAACATCCGGAGCTGGTCAGGACGCTGATCCTGACCGATACGTACGCCGGGTGGAAGGGTTCGCTGCCGCCGGAGGAAGTGGCGGCCCGGGTCGAGGGGACCGAGCGGATGCTGGCGGTGCCCAGGGGGCAGTTCGATCCGACGGTACCGGGGCTGTTCGCCGGGGATCCGCCCGCCGCGTTCGTGCCGCTGCTGGAGGCGATGGCCCGTGACGTGCGGCCGGAGACCATGGGGGCGCAGCTGTTCATGATGGCCGAGACGGACCTGCACGATCTGCTGCCCGCGGTCACGGTGCCGACGCTGCTCCTGTGGGGCGAGCTCGACGCGCGGTCCCCGTTGGATGTCGCGCATGCCTTCGAGGCGGCGATCCCGGACACCGAGCTCGTGGTGCTCCCTGGTGCGGGGCATATGAGCAACCTCGAAGCGCCGGAGGGGTTCAACGAGACGGTGCGCGCGTTCTGCCGCGCCCACGGGTGAGCGGGGCGGGCCCTCTTGCCCGCCCCGGCCCACCCAGCCCGCCGAGTCCGCCCAGCCCGTCGGCTCCGCCGAGCCCGTCGGCGTATAAGCAGGGGCGGCCCCCCGTCGGGGAGGCCGCCCTTGTGCTGGTGCGAGAGGTCCGTCAGCGCGAGGCCGCCGAGACCTTCTCGTGCGCCGCGTCCGCGGAGTCGGTCGTGGACGCGTCCGCGCCCCAGACCGAGACGCCCCTGAGGCCCGGCACCCGGTCCACGGTGAAGACCGGGTCGAGGCCCGCGCGCCGCTGTGCCTGGTAGTCGTCCAGGAGGCGGAAGGCGATCACCGACAGCGGCAGGATCGCGAGCAGGTTGACCAGGACCATCGCGCCCATGGTGACGTCCGCGAGGCTCCAGACCAGCGGGACGGAGCCGACGGCGCCGAGCACGGCGCAGGCGAGGACGACCATCCGGTACGAGGTCATCGCGGCCTTGCTGCGGGTGATGAACTCGATGTTGGACTCGCCGTAGTAGTAGTTACCGATCATGGAGCTGAAGGCGACCATGAACACGACGAAGGTCAGCAGGTGTCCGGCCCAGTCGCCCAGCGCGCCGCTGAACGCGGACTGGGTGACGTCCGCGCCGCCGCGGGTGCCCAGCTCCGGGTTGGCGGAGAGGATCACGAAGGCGGTGACGGTGCAGATGACCAGGGTGTCGAAGTAGACGCCGAGCGTCTGGACGAGGCCCTGCTTGACCGGGTGGGTGGTCTCGGCGGCGGCGGAGGCGTTCGGGGCGGAGCCCATACCGGCCTCGTTGGAGAACATGCCCCGGCGCACACCCTGCAGGATCGCGGTACCGACCGCGCCACCGGCGATCTCGCGGAAGCCGAAGGCGCCGCCGATGATGTCGGCGAGCATGCCGGGGATGCTGCCGAGGTTGAGCACCACGACGAGCAGGCCCATCACGATGTAGAGGCCCGCCATCGCCGGGATCAGGACCTTGGTGACCTTGGTGAGGTGCTTGACGCCGAAGAAGACGGAGAGCCCGAGCAGTACGGCGAGCACGATGCCGAGGGCCGGGGCGAACCAGGCGGCGTCGGTGTCGAGGGAGCCCTTGGTCGCCACGGTGATCGTGTTCGACTGGACCGCGGTGAGCACGAAGCCGAAGGTCAGCGTGATCAGGACGGCGAAGACGACACCGAGCCAGCGCTTTCCGAGCGCGCGCTCCATGTAGTACGCGGGACCACCGCGGTAGGTGCCGGCCTCACGGCCGCGGACCTTGTACAGCTGCGCCAGGACCGATTCGACGAACGCCGAGGCGCCGCCGATCAGGGCCATCATCCACATCCAGAAGACCGCGCCGGGGCCGCCCATGGTGATGGCGGTGGCCACACCGGCGATGTTGCCGGTGCCGATGCGGGCGGCGGCGGAGATGGTGAAGGCGCCGAAGGGGCTGACGCCGGAGGTCGTCTTGTCCTTGAAGACCCGGAACATGTCCGGGACAAGCCGGAGCTGCGCGCCCTTGGAGCGCAGCGTGAACCAAATGCCGGCCACTGCCACCAGCGGGATCAGGAGATAGGTCCAGAAGACATCGTTGATGTCGATGACCCAGGTTTCCAGCGTGCTCATCATGGGGGGAATCCCGGTTCCTCGTGAGTCGGGGCATCGGCCCGGTGGCACACCCGTGTACGGATCACGTACGGGAGGGGGAGGCGCCGCCGGGCGCGAAGTGAGCGGAAGGCAGGCTTCCGTCGACCGTGAGGACCCTAGACAAGGACTTTGGTCCCTGCCCAGACCTTCAGGCGGTGCAGAATCTCACAATCCGGGCACCTCAGATCCTGCTCAGAACCCCTTGACGTGCGCTTTCACCGGGGTCAGGGCCCGGCGGGGGCGCAGGAGCTGCTCGTGGAGCAGGAGGAGGGCGGCGCAGACCGTGATCAGCCCGCCGGCCAGGAACGTGCCGCGCAGGCCGATCAGGGAGAGCAGCAGACCGCCGCCGAGGGCGCCCGCCGCGACACCCACGTTGTAGGCGGCGGCGTTCGCCGCGAGCGCGGTCTCCGTACGGCCGGGCGCGACCTGCATGACGTGGGACTGCGTCGCCATGAAGACCGGGCCGAGGGAAGCGCCGAAGAGCACCAGCATGAGCACGGCGACGGCCTGGGAGCCGCCCGCCACGTACAGGCCGAGCAGTGCCAGGGCCAGGGTGGTCACGGGGAGGGTGAGGGTCGCCTGCGGGAAGCGGTCGAGCAGCCGCCCGTAGACCGTGACGCCGAGGATGCCGGCGGCTCCGAGGAGCAGCAGCAGGCTGCTGACGGCGGAGGCGGCGAAGCCGCTCTCGTCCACGAGGAAGGAGGCGATGTAGGTGAAGCCGGCGAAGGCGCCGGTGACAGCGAGGCCGGTGACGGCGAGGACCACCACGAAGCGGCGGCCGTCCGGTGCGACACCGTACGCCGCGTGTCCCTCCTCCGGGCGGGAGCTCGGCAGCAGGGTGGCGATGACCACGAGGCAGGGGACGGCCAGCGCACCCACCACCAGGAAGGGCACCTGCCAGCTCGTGTGCTGCCCCAGCCAGGTGCCGCCGGGCACGCCCAGGACGACGGCGAGGGAGCCGCCCACGGTCAGTGCGCCGATGACGCGGCCGCGCTGCTCGGGCGGGAAGAGGGTGGCCGCCGCGGGCCCCATCACCGCCCAGTACAGCGCCTGCGCCATCGCGGTGACCAGGCGGGCGGCCAGCAGCACCCCGTACGAGGGGGCCGCGGCCGCCGCCAGGCTGGACAGCAGGAGCACCGCGAGGAGCACGCACAGGACGAGCCGCCGCGGCACCGACCGGGTCACCCTGGCCAGCGGCACCGAGACGACGGCGATGGTGAGCCCGTACCCGGAGACAAGCAGGCCGACCGCGGTCAGCGACTGGTCCAGATCGTCCGCGATCAGCCCGAGCACGCCGATCGGCAGGCTCTCGGTCGTGTTGAAGGCGAACGCACCCAGCATGAGCGCGCCGACCACGGCGGCGGGGCGTAGGCGGCGTGCTGCGCCGCGTTCGGCCGTAGACATCCGGTGTGTGCGTGTTCCTCGTGGCGACGCGTGGCTACGCGTGGCTTCTCGTAACTCCTCGTGCCTCCGTCAGCTGAGCGTCTGCAGTGAGGCCGCGTCGTAGGCCGCCAGGGCGGAGGTGCGGCCCGTGAGGACCTTCTGCGCCCACTGCGGGTCCTGGAGCAGGGCCCGGCCGACCGCCACCATGTCGAATTCCTCGCGCTCCAGGCGGTCCAGGAGGTCGTCGATGCCGCGCAGCGAGGAGCCCTGGCCCTGGAAGGCGTTGACGAACTCGCCGTCCAGGCCGACCGAGCCGACGGTGATCGTCGGCCTGCCCGTGAGCTTCTTCGTCCAGCCTGCCAGGTTGAGGTCGGAGCCCTCGAACTCCGGCAGCCAGTAGCGGCGCGTGGAGGCGTGGAAGGCGTCCACACCCGCGGCCGCGAGCGGGGCGAGCATCGCCTCCAGGTCCTCGGGTGTCTCGGCCAGCCGGGCGGTGAAGTCCTGCAGCTTCCACTGCGAGAAGCGGAAGAGGACCGGGAAGCTCTCGGAGACGGCCGCGCGCACCGCCGCCACGATCTCTGCGGCGAACCTGGTACGGGCGGTGACGGAGCCGCCGTAGGCGTCCTCGCGGTGGTTGGTGCCCGACCAGAGGAACTGGTCGAGGAGGTAGCCGTGGGCGCCGTGGATCTCGACGCCGTCGAAGCCGAGGCGCTCCGCGGAGGCGGCGGCCTCGGCGAAGGCCGCGATCACGGCGTCCAGGTCGGCCTGCGTCATCGCCTTGCCGGTGGGTTCGGCGCCCGGCTTGTACAGGCCCGAGGGCCCCATCGGCTCGGCGTCGGCGAACGGCGGCTCGCCCGCCTTGCGGACCATGCCGACATGCCACAGCTGCGGAACGATCTTCCCGCCCGCCGCGTGCACCGCGTCGGCCACGCCCTTCCACCCCGCGAGCTGCTCCGCACCGTGGAACCGCGGAACCCTGTCGTTCTCCCCGGCGGACGGATGCCCGACATACGTGCCCTCGGTGATGATCAGCCCGACCCCCGCGGCGGCCCGCCGCGCGTAGTACCCGGCCACGTCCTCGCCCGGGACACCGCCCGGCGAGAACTGCCGTGTCATCGGCGCCATGGCGATCCGGTTCGCGAGGTTCAGACCGTTGAGCGTGACGGGCCGTGCGAGTACGTCCGCCGCACGGGATCCGACGTCGGTCAGGGCTGCGGCTTCGGTATCGGCATCGAGTGTCGTATCGGCATCGAGTGTCACGGGAGCCTCCTGGATGGGGAGCGGATCGGTCACCAAGGTCGCCAACTGCCTTGACCGGTCCGGCATTCCACGGATCCGATGTGATCCCTTGCACGTCCGCTCGCGCCCTCGTCCCGTCCCTGGCCCTCCCTCACCGCCCTGGATAAGATCAGCCGGGCCTTGGCCCGTGCCTCCTTCCGGGCGGGCCCAACTTCGTCAAGGGGGCGGCACGTTGGGGACTCCACTGGAGTCGGACGATCCCGAGCGGATCGGCGGGTACTGGCTGGCCTCGAGGCTCGGCGCCGGCGGTCAGGGAGTCGTCTACGAGGCGTACGACGGCCAGGGGTCGCGGGTCGCGCTGAAGGCGTTGCACCGGGGCGCCGAGGACTGGGTGCGGGAGCGGTTCGGCCGCGAGGCGGCGGCCGCGCGCAAGGTTGCCTCGTTCTGTACGGCCCGGATCCTCGATGTCTCCGCGGGCGACGGCGTTCCGTTCATCGTCAGCGAGTACGTGCCCGGCCCGACCCTCGCCGAGCAGGTCCGCGGCCGCGGCCCCCTCGCCTCCGATGCCGTCCTGCGGCTGGCCACCGGCGCCGCCACCGCACTCGCGGCGATCCACCACGCCGACGTCATCCACCGCGACCTGAAGCCCGGCAACATCCTGCTCGGCCCGGACGGCCCGCGGATCATCGACTTCGGGATCGCCCGCGCCCCCGACATGTCGCTCACCGCGACCGGCGCCCTGCTCGGCACGCTCGGCTACATGGCACCCGAGGTGCTCTCCGGTGCGCGGGCGACCGCCGCATCCGACGTCTTCGCCTGGGGTGCGGTCGTGCTGTACGCGGCGAGCGGCGACGAGCCGTTCCGCGGGGAGCACATCGGGGAGGTCGCACACCGCACGTCCTCCGTGGACCCGGACCTGTCGGCGATACCGGCGCGCATTCGGCCCCTGATCGCGGCGGCCCTCGCCAAGGACCCCGGCCTGCGGCCGACCGCGGCGGAACTGGTGCTCGGGCTGGTCGGAGAGCTGCCGCAGACGGCGGATCCCCGGCAGGCGCTGCTTGAGGCCGGGGCCAGGCGGGCGGCGGGCCCCGGTGAGGACGCGGGCGGCTCGGGGGAAGCAGGCGCATCGGGGGAAGCGGGCGGATCCGGGGAAGCGGGCGGCTCGGGCGAAGCGGGCGGCAACCCCGGCACTGCGGCCCCCGCCGCCGCTGCGGCCCCCGCACTCGGTGAGCGCGCCGAAGCCGCCTTCGCCGCGCTCGCGCCCGACGCCCAGCTCGCCGCCCAGCAGCTCATGCTGCGCATGGTCGTGCCGGGCGAGGCGCCGGACGGCTCGCAGGACTCCGTACGGACGGTGGACCGGGCCGAGCTGTACGAGGGCCGGCCCGACAGCGAGCAGCGCCCCGCGCGCCTCGCGGTCGACCGGCTCCTGGAGTCCGGGGCGCTGACGGGCGCGGACGACGGATCCGTCCGCCCGGTGAGCGCGGCGCTCGTCCCCGCGTGGCGCCGCCTGCACGACTGGGTCGCCGCCGACCGCGCAGGCCTGGTGCTGCACCGCTCGCTGGGCCGGGCGGCGCGCGCGTGGGCCGTGCACGGCGAGCGCGCGGACGACCTGCCGCACGGCACGGCGCTGCAGGACTTCCTGACGTGGCTGCCGACCGCCCCGTTCCAGCTGCGCCCGAACCCGCTGGAGGTCCGCTTCCTCGCGGCGGCCCAGACGGAGTCGGCCCGCGCGGCGCGGCGCAGGCGGCGGCTCCTGTCGGGGCTTGCGGGGCTGACCGCCCTCGCGCTGCTCGGCGGGGTCTTCGGCGTGTTCCAGGCGCGCGAGAGCAGTCGGCAGCGCGAGACGGCGGAGCAGCGCCAGGCGCAGGCGACGGCCCGTTCGGTGGCGCAGGCGGCGGAGAGCCTGCGCAACACCGAGCCGGACACGGCACTGCTGCTGAGCCTGGCGGCGTGGCGGATCGCCGAGGTGCCCGAGGCACGGGCGGCGCTCGCGGCGGGGGCCACGCAGCGGGCGTTCAGCGCGATCCCGCTGCCGGAACAGGCCTTCGGTTCCGCGTCGGGCGAGCTGCTGCTGGGCTCGGCGGACGCTCTGGTGTCCTACCGCCCCGGAGAGGCCAAGGTCTGGGATCTGACGAAGGGCGTGGCGGGCGCGGAGAAGCCGCGGGTCACGTTCCCCAACGGTCTCACCGATCCCCGGAGCGACAATCCGCCGGCGATCAGCCCCGACGGGCGCCTCGTCGCGGAGCCGCAGGAGGGCGCCCGTACCTACCGGCTGGTGTCCACGCGGGACGGCAAGCCCACGGGTGCAAAGTTCACGAGACCGGACGACACCCGGCTCGCCGCGCTCAGCAACAAGGGCCACGCGCTGTTCACCGACAGCGGCGTGCACCAAGGTCCCAAACGGAGTGTGCTCCTGGGACCGGACGGCCGGATACTCGCGGAGTGGAACGCAATCGCCGGCCATGTGCTGTCCCCGGACGGCCGCTACGTGGCGTACTGCGACATCGCAGGCAATGCGCCCTTGGCGGTCTCACGCATCACACCGACCGGCATCCTGCCCGCCTTCGAGGCCGCGAGCGGGCGGAGCGGGTGCGGCGGCGGTGTCTCCTTCAGCGCGGACAGCTCCAGGGTGGTCATGGCCGGTACGCAGGGGGTGCACGAGGTCTGGGACACCGCGGAGGGAACGCGGGTCAACGAGGTCTCGCTGGGCAGTTCCAAGGACCGCGTGGGATGGAACGCCACGCTGTCCTCCGACGGCAGCCGCCTCTTCGCCTACGCGCCGCAGCGCGGCGACATCAAGCTCGTGGATGTGGCCTCGGGCAGCGTTCTGCTGCACATCCCGAGCGGCATCGGCGAGGACTTCGACGGCACGCTGATCCGGCACGCGGTCCTCGACGAGTCCTCGAAGACCCTCGCGTACGTGACCTCGTACGGGAACAGGGTCATACGGCTCGACGTATCGGCGGCTCTCGACGGCGGGGCGCAGCGCACCGGTACGTACGGCGTCGCGGTCTCCCCCGACGGGACCGTCGGCCTGGTGACGACGGAGGAGAACACGTTCCCCGTGTACCACCAGCTGATCGACCTCACCACCGGCGAGGTGAAGGGCGAGCGGATCCCGCTGCACATTCCCGAGATGCAGGTGGCGATTCCCCGCAGCCCGCAGACCCTGTCCACCGGCGGCCGCTTCGCCGCGTTCTTCGACATGGACGCGGACATCAACCAGTTCGTGACCGTCTGGGACACCGAGAACAGCCGCAAGCTGTGGGACGTCCCGGTGCCCCAGGGGCGCGATGTGCTCGACATCGGCCTCTCCCCGGACGGCAGCCATGCCTACGCCCTGCACGAGGCGGCGGGGCAGTCCTCGGGTGAAGGCTCCGACCTCGACGTATGGGACGTCCGGGCGCGGAAGAAGGTGCACAGCTTCCGGAACATCTCCTGGGCGCCCGCGTTCCGCCCGGACAGCCGCAGCCTCGTCACGGACCGTGGCGATGTGCTCGACCTGGACAGCGGGAAGGTCCGCGAAGTCGCCGGGTTCGACCGCGACACCACCGGCGCCCTGCTCTTCTCGCCGGACGGGAAGACCCTCGCCGTGCTGAAGGAGTCCGGCTGGCTGGAACTCTGGGACGGCGAGGTACGCGAGCGACTGGCGCGTGTACCGGGCAGCACCGTGCAGGGCGGAACGCACCACGGCAAGGAGATCCGCCTTCCCGCCTTCTCACCGGACGGCAGGTTCCTCGCGGCCGTCGTCGGCAACAACGGAGGCGCGGTCCAGCTCTGGGACCTGGAGAGCCGCTCCGGCCTGGGCAAGCCCATCGATCCGACCGGCATCGCCATCTCCGCGCTCGGCTTCCGCGGCAGCACCCTCGTCGCCCTCAACGGCAGCCGCGTCCACGCACTCGACCTGGATCCCGGTTCGCTCGCCGAGACGATCTGCGAGAAGGCGGGGCGCGACATCACGCGGGAGGAGTGGCAGCTGTACGCGGCGGACGTGCCGTACCGCAGCGTCTGCTGAGGCCGCACGCGGCCACGGGGGCGGTGGCCCTGTACACCACGGCCACGGCGGCGGTGGCCCTGCGCACCACGGCCACCGCCGCCGCACACGCGCCAGGGCGGCACCCCCGTCATACGGGAAGTGCCGCCCTGGTACTGCGTACTGCTCTGCGACTGCTGCGCGCAGCCGGTGAACGTCCAATCCGCGAGGATCAGAAGTCCATGTCACCGCCCGGCATGCCGCCCGGAGCGGCCGCGGCGGCCTTCTCCGGCTTGTCGGCGATGACGGCCTCGGTGGTGAGGAAGAGCGCGGCGATGGAGGCGGCGTTCTGCAGCGCGGAACGGGTCACCTTCGCCGGGTCGATGATGCCCTCGGCGATCATGTCGACGTACTCACCGGTCGCGGCGTTCAGGCCGTGGCCGACGGAGAGGTTGCGCACCTTCTCCACGACGACGCCGCCCTCGAGACCACCGTTGACGGCGATCTGCTTGAGCGGGGCCTCCAGGGCGAGACGCACGGCGTTGGCGCCGGTGGCCTCGTCACCGTCGAGCTCCAGCTTCTCGAAGACCGAGGAGGCCTGCAGCAGGGCCACGCCACCACCGGCGACGATGCCCTCCTCGACGGCCGCCTTGGCGTTGCGCACGGCGTCCTCGATGCGGTGCTTCCGCTCCTTGAGCTCGACCTCGGTCGCGGCACCGGCCTTGATGACCGCCACGCCGCCGGCGAGCTTCGCGAGGCGCTCCTGGAGCTTCTCGCGGTCGTAGTCGGAGTCCGACTGCTCGATCTCGGCGCGGATCTGGTTCACGCGGCCGTTGACGGCCTCGCTGTCACCGGCACCATCGACGATGGTGGTCTCGTCCTTGGTGATGACGACCTTGCGGGCGCGGCCGAGCAGCTCGACGGAGGCGTTCTCCAGCTTGAGACCGACCTCCTCCGAGATGACCTCGCCGCCGGTGAGGATGGCGATGTCGTTCAGCATCGCCTTGCGGCGGTCGCCGAAGCCCGGGGCCTTGACGGCGACGGACTTGAAGGTGCCCTTGATCTTGTTGACGACCAGGGTGGACAGGGCCTCGCCCTCGACGTCCTCGGCGATGATCAGCAGCGGCTTGCCGGACTGCATGACCTTCTCCAGGAGCGGAAGCAGGTCCTTGACCGAGCCGATCTTGGAGTTGGCGATGAGGATGTACGGGTCCTCGAGGACGGCCTCCATGCGCTCCATGTCGGTCGCGAAGTACGCCGAGATGTAGCCCTTGTCGAAGCGCATGCCCTCGGTGAGCTCCAGCTCCAGACCGAAGGTCTGGGCCTCCTCGACCGTGATGACGCCTTCCTTGCCGACCTTGTCCATGGCCTCGGCGATGAGCTCGCCGATCTGGGTGTCGGCGGCGGAGATGGAGGCGGTCGAAGCGATCTGCTCCTTGGTCTCGACCTCCTTGGCCTGGTCGAGCAGGGCGCCGGAGACGGCCTCGACGGCGGTCTCGATGCCGCGCTTGAGGGCCATCGGGTTGGCGCCGGCGGCCACGTTGCGCAGGCCCTCGCGGACGAGCGCCTGGGCGAGGACGGTGGCGGTGGTCGTACCGTCACCGGCGACGTCGTCCGTCTTCTTGGCGACTTCCTTGACCAGCTCGGCGCCGATCTTCTCGTACGGGTCCTCGAGCTCGATCTCCTTGGCGATGGACACACCATCGTTGGTGATCGTGGGGGCGCCCCACTTCTTCTCGAGGACGACGTTGCGGCCCTTGGGGCCAAGGGTGACCTTGACGGCGTCGGCGAGCTGGTTCATCCCGCGCTCGAGACCGCGCCGTGCCTCCTCGTCGAACGCGATGATCTTGGCCATGTGAAGTGGTCCTCCCGGACAGGGGTGGATTGCTCCGGATCGGGCGCGGTGCCCGCGACGGACGGTCTCCGGCAGCTGGCGGTTCCTTGCCCCGCCAGGTCCGGCGACCTCACCGGCCGATCCAAGTTCGTGTAGCACTCTCACTCGTAGAGTGCTAACGCCAATGATTAGCACTCGGCCTGGTCGAGTGCAAGCGCGTCTCGAAGATCCCCACGTCAGGGCCCTCACGCCGGGCCCCGGACGCAGAAGGGTCCGCACCCCGTTCCCGGGATGCGGACCCTTCATCACGTCGTTGCAGACTTGCTCCGGCGCGATCAGGCAGTCACGCGGACCATGTCCGCCTGCGGCCCCTTCTGACCCTGCGAGATCTCGAACTCGACCCGCTGGCCCTCTTCAAGGGTGCGGTATCCGTCCATCTGAATCGCGCTGTAGTGGACGAAAACATCCGCACCACCGTCGACCGCGATGAAGCCGTAGCCCTTCTCCGCGTTGAACCACTTGACGGTGCCCTGAGCCATGCCTAACTCCCCTATTACTGGCCCTTGCACAGATCCGCACTTCGCGAATCCGGGTCAGACCTCACCCCCCGACAGGTGGGGGTGTGCGCCGGAACGCGTCGACCGCCGCTGAATGTATCTGTCCAACTGCCGTCTGCAACAGGTCAATCGGACGAGAATTCTGGGCACGACCGATCGGGAATGTACGGAGAATTCGCCAGACGTCAGGGCAAGTCGGGCCGGGCGAAAGGGGCTAAATCGTGCATTTGACGCGAGCGCGGATCTGAATTCTTGTCAGCACGCGGGCGAGTTCTCATATGACCGCGGCACACGCTCACCGCATCCGCTCATAAAGGCGAAACAGCATTCCCAACTGTACCGCGCTCAACCATACAGAATTGCCCCCTCCGCTTCCCGCGCGGAGGCGGGGAAGCGGAGGGGGCGGGGAAGCGGAGGGGCAGGAAGAGCGGGAAGAAGCGGAACGGAAGCTTTCAGCCGCCCGCGACGGCCGGGATGATCGAGACGCCGGCGCCGTCCGGGGTGGCCGTCTGAAGGCCCTGCTCGAAGCGCACGTCGTCGTCGTTCACGTACACATTCACGAAGCGGCGCAGCTTGCCCTGGTCGTCGAGGACGCGCGCGGCGATGCCCGTGTGGTTCTTCTCCAGGTCGGCGATGACGTCGGCGAGGGTCGCGCCCTCGGCCGCGACCTCGGCCTTGCCGCCGGTGTAGGTGCGCAGGATGGTGGGGATCCGGACGTTCACGCTCATGGGACTTCGAAGCCTTTCAGGAGGAGGGAGAGGGGATACGGGGGCGCCTCAGCCAGCGAGCCCCGCCGCGCGGAACGCGTCCAGGTCCGGGCGGATGGTCGCGGTGGCGCCGCTGTCGGCGACCGCGTCGAGGGTCTTGAGGCCGTCGCCGGTGTTGAGCACCACGGTGGTCAGCGAGGGATCGAGGACGCCCTGGTCGAACAGCTTGCGCGCGACCCCCACGGTCACACCACCGGCCGTCTCGGCGAAGATTCCCTCGGTCTGCGCGAGCAGCCTGATCGCCTCGACGACCTGCGCGTCGTTCACGTCCTCCACCGCTCCGCCCGTACGGCGCGCGATGTCGAGGACGTACGGGCCGTCGGCCGGGTTGCCGATGGCGAGCGACTTGGCGATGGTGTCGGGCTTCTGCGGGCGCACGACGTCGTGCCCGGCCTTGAAGGCCGCCGAGACCGGCGAGCAGCCCTCCGCCTGCGCGCCGAAGATCTTGTACGGCCTGTCCTCGACGAGCCCCAGCCTGATGAGCTCCTGCAGCCCCTTGTCGATCTTCGTGAGCTGCGATCCGGAGGCGATCGGGATGACCAGCTGGTCGGGCAGCCGCCAGCCGAGCTGCTCGCAGATCTCGTACGCGAGGGTCTTGGAGCCTTCCGCGTAGTACGGGCGCAGATTGACGTTGACGAAGCCCCAGCCCTCGCCCAGCGGGTCGCCGATGAGCTCGGAGCAGAAGCGGTTCACGTCGTCGTAGTTGCCCTCGATGGCTACGAGCTCACCGCCGTAGACGGCGGCCATGACGACCTTGCCCTGCTCCAGGTCGTGCGGGATGAACACACAGGAGCGGAAGCCGGCCCGCGCGGCGGCGGCGCCGACCGCGCCCGCGAGGTTGCCGGTGGAGGAGCAGGACAGGGTGGTGAAGCCGAAGGCGCGGGCGGCCTCGATGGCCTGGGCGACGACGCGGTCCTTGAAGGAGTGCGTGGGGTTGCCGGAGTCGTCCTTGACGAACAGCTTCCCGGGCTCGGCGCCGAGCTCGCGCGCCAGGTTGTCGGCCTTGACGAGCTTGGTCCAGCCCGGGTTCAGGTTGGGCTTCTCGGCCACGTCCGCGGGGACGGGCAGGAGCGGCGCGTAACGCCAGATGTTCGCCGGTCCGGCCTCGATGCGGCGGCGCAGCTCCTCGGTCTCGTACGCCTCGAAGTCGTAGGCGATCTCCAGAGGGCCGAAACACTCCTGGCAGGCGAAGAGCGGGCCGAGCGGTACGCGGTGGCCGCACTCGCGGCAGGAGAGGGCGGCGGCGGGGCCGAGATCCACGGAAGCGGCGGCGGAGGCGGCGGCTTCGGGGGTGGTGGGTTCGACGGTCTGTACAGCCATGGCAGGCGAGGCCCTTTCTCCTCATCTTCCTCATGACGCACTTCGCCATGAGACGGATTTGGCACCTTCCCGAGTCAGGGACCTCGCGTCGCGCGGTGCGAAGACTGACTGGAGGGTTGCCGGGGCTTCAACGGGCCGTATCCCTCTGCCCCTCTGGATGAGCGGTATGACCTGGTGTCTGTCCGTGGACCAGGTGTTTGTGTCCCGCGCGGCGACCCCCGGCATGCGGTGGTCGTACGCGTTGTTCAAGACTGTAACCGAAGGCCCCAGCCGTTGAGATAGTCGTCCGAACGGCGAGATGGATCACAGAGAGACAGGTGTGGGCAGGCGTGCTCGAAGAGGTGGAGCGCTGGCTGGAGCGGCGCTCCTGGTCGGTGAAGGACCGGCCGCTCGATGTCCTCCTGGCCGAGAAGGCCCGGCAGGGCGCGACGGTCTCCGTGGTGCTGCCCGCCCTCGACGAGGAGGCCACGGTCGGGCAGATCGTCACGGTCATCCGGCGTGAGCTGATGAGTCCGGACGCCCCCCTCGTCGACGAGCTCGTGGTGATCGACTCCGGTTCCACCGACCGTACGGCCGAGGTCGCGGCGGCGGCCGGCGCGCGCGTGGTGCACCGGGACGCGATCCTCCCGCGGATCCCGGCCGTGCCCGGCAAGGGCGAGGTGCTGTGGCGTTCGCTGCTCGTGACGAGCGGGGAGATCGTCTGCTTCGTGGACGCGGATCTGCGCGAGTTCTCGCCGGACTTCGTCAGCGGGATCGTCGGGCCGCTGCTCACCGATCCCGAGGTGCAGTTCGTCAAGGCGATGTACGACCGGCCGCTCGGCGAGGGCGCGGGGGCGGGCGGCTCCGGCGGACCGGGCAGCGGACCGGGCGGTTCTCCCGGCGGCTCCGTGCCCAACGACCAGGGCGGCCGGGTCACCGAGCTGGTGGCCCGCCCGCTGCTCAACCTGCACTGGCCCCGGCTGGCCGGATTCGTACAGCCGCTGGGCGGCGAGTACGCGGCCCGGCGCTCGCTCCTGGAGCGGCTGCCGTTCCCCGTCGGATACGGCGTGGAACTCGGCCTCCTCGTCGACGCGCTGCACACGGTGGGCCTCGACGCGCTCGCCCAGGTCGACGTCGGTGTGCGCAAGCACCGCCACCAGGACGGGCGCGCCCTCGGCCAGATGGCCGCGGCCATCTACCGGACCGCGCAGCTACGGCTCGCGCGCGGCCATCTCGTACGGCCGCGGCTGACCCAGTTCGAGCGGGGCAGCGACGGTTTCGAGCCACGGACGCATGCCGTGGACACCGAGGAGCGGCCGCCGATGGCGGAGATCGCGGAGTACCGGGACCGGCGGGTGGCATAGCAGCCTGCCTGTGCGCGTGGCGGTACCTGTCCTGATCATGGTTATTGCCTAAATTTCCCATTTATGTGGTTCAGACACGCTACGCGAAAGACCCTCCGTACCCTGGGCGCCCTCGTCGCCGCCGCGACCGCCGCCACCTCACTCACCCTCCTCGCCCCCGCCACCGTGGCCGTGGCCGTGGGCGCCGAGCCGCCCGCCGCACGCCAGGACACCGCCGTGACCCTCTCCGACCACGGACGCGCGATCGCCCCGGCCGCCGCCGGGGCAGGGGCCGGGGCAGGGGCCGAGGCAGGGGCCGAGGGCAGCCGCGCCGACGGGGAGGCGGTCACGCCGATGATGGCCGAAACCGGCGGCGGCTCGAACACGATGCTGTTCGGCGGGCTGGCGATCGTGCTGTGCGGCCTGGGCGCACTGGCCCTGGCGGCCTCACGCTCCCACCGCGACTGACCGCCGGCCGGTCCCCGGTCGAGCGCCGGCTGACCGGGACCGACTGCCGACCGTGCGGCGCACGCGTACTTTTGAGCGCTCACGGCGTGGGCTAGGTTCGCGTCATGGTCTCCGAGCAGGGCGAGCGCGCCGCACACGTCCTCGTCGCGTCCAATCGCGGCCCCGTCTCCTACTCCCCACGGGAGGACGGGACCCTCGACGCGAAGCGCGGCGGAGGCGGGCTCGTCTCCGGTCTCTCCGCGATCGGCGACGAGACGGACGCGCTCTGGGTCTGCTCGGCGCTGGGCGAAGGCGACCGCGAGGCGGTACGGCGCGGGGTGGGCGAGCCCGGCGTGCGGATGCTCGACATCGACCCGGACGTGCACCAAGCGGCGTACAACGGGGTCGCCAACTCGGTGCTGTGGTTTCTCCACCACATGCTGTACCAGACGCCGATCGAGCCGTCGTTCGGTGCGGAGTTCCGCCGCGAGTGGGAGGCGTACCGCACCTACAACCGGGCCTTCGCCGCCGCGCTCGCCGAGGAGGCGGCGCGGGGCGCGGTGGTGCTCGTGCAGGACTACCACCTGGCCCTCGTGCCCGGGATGCTCCGCTCCCTGCGCCCCGACCTGCGCATCGGCCACTTCTCGCACACGCCGTGGGCTCCGCCGGAGTATTTCAGGATGCTGCCGGAGGACATCCGCGAGGAACTCGTGTGGGGCATGCTCGGCGCGGACCGGCTCGGCTTCCTGACCCGGCGTTGGGCCCACGGCTTCCGGTCCTGCGCCGACTCGGTCGACAGCGCGCGCATCACCTCGTACGCCCGGGTCCCGGGCCGGCCGCAGCACATCGAGCACAGCGCCACCGGCCGACCTCCCCTGTCCACCACCTGGATCGACGTCCACGCCCTGGGCGTCGACGCCGAGTTCCTGCGCACGCGGTCGCACGAACGGGATGTCGAGGAGCGGATCGCGGAGCTGCGGGAGCAGATCGGCGGGGCGGAACGCAAGGTGATCGTCCGCGTGGACCGGACGGAACTGTCGAAGAACATCGTGCGCGGCCTGCACGCGTACCGGGAACTCCTCGACACCCGCCCCGAGTGGCGCGAGCGGGTCGTTCACGTCGCCTTCGCCTACCCGTCGCGGCAGGATCTCGCGGTCTACCGCGCGTACACGGCGGAGGTCTCGCGGCTCGCCGAGGAGATCAACTCGGCCTGCGGAACGCCCGGTTGGACACCGGTGATCCTGCACGTCAAGGACGACTTCGCGCGCTCGCTCGCCGCGTACCGGATCGCGGACGTGGCCCTGGTCAACCCCATCAGGGACGGCATGAACCTGGTCGCCAAGGAAATCCCCGTCGTCTCCGACGCAGGCTGCGCACTGGTCCTCTCCCATGAGGCGGGAGCCTGCGAGGAACTCCGCGAGCACGCACTGACCGTGAACCCGTACGACATCTCGGCGACGGCCGAGGCCCTCCACACCGGCCTCGCCATGCCCGCCGACGAACGCACCGAACGCACGAAGGGCCTGGCTGCGGCGGGCACGGCACTGCCGCCCGCACGGTGGTTCCTGGACCAGGTGGAGGCGCTGCGGGAGTGAGCTCCGAACCCAGCCCGTCCAGGGGACACCTCCCACGCCCTTGAGAGCGTGGGGGAGTTCGAGGACCAGAGGTCCGGGGGCTACGCCCCCGGTTTCGGGAAGGGGCGGGTAGGGGAAAGCTCGGCCGCCACTGCCCGCAGCAGGCCCACCACCCCGGCCGGACCGTCCACCACCATGTCCGCCCGCTCCGAGAGCTCCGACACCTCCGCGCTCCCACTGCAGACGACAAGCCCGGCGACCCCCTCCGAGCGCAGCTTCTCCACCGCCGCGAACGCGGGAAGATCACCGAGATCGTCCCCCGCGTACACCACGCACCCGGCGCCGACCTCGCGTACGTACGAGGCCAGCGCGACCCCCTTGTCCACCCCCGGCGGCCGCAGCTCCAGGACCAGCCGCCCCGGCTCGACGACCAGCCCGTGCCGCGCGGCCAGCTCGGCGAGCGGCACCCGCAGTGCCTCGAAGGCGGCGGCGGGATCCTCGGCCCGCCGGGTGTGGACCGCCACCGCCCGCCCCTTCTCCTCGATCCACGTACCCCGCCAGATCCCCAGCGCGTCGAGGAACCCGGGCAGTTCGGCCCGCACCGCGGCCACCCCGGGATGCGGGCGGGGCGCCCGGACCGTTCCGGAGACGGCGTCCCAGCGCTCGGCGCCGTAGTGCCCGAGTACCACGAGGTGTTCGAGGCCGGGTACGCCCGCGAACCCGCCGTAGCGCACGGCGACCCCGGCGGGCCGCCCGGTGATCACCGCGACGGAGGCCACCCGCGGGGCGAGCGCGGCGAGCGCGGGGACGGCGTCGGGGTGGGCGCGGGCCTGCTCGGGATCGGGCACGATCTCCGCGAGCGTCCCGTCGAAGTCGAGGGCGATCACGGCCCGCCCGGGATGCGCGAGAAGCGCGGCGAGCCCGTCACGGCCGGCCGCGGTGGACGGCGTCGGCAGATCGGACGTGCGGTACGGATGGCTGCCCATGCGACGAGCCTATCGATCCTGTCGATGTCGGTGGGCCTCGCTACCGTGGACGGCATGACCGATCAGGCCGAGGCCGAACCGAACAAGCCCGACCCGCACCGGCCGGACGCGACCCAGCCCGACCCGCACCGGCCCGACCCGCACCGGCCCGACGCGACCCAGCCCGGCCCGGTCGAACCCGCGCTGGGCGCTCGGGAGCGGGCCGTACTCGCGATCGAGCAGCGGAACTGGGTCTCGCCCGGCGCGAAGGAACGAGCGATACGCGAGGAGCTCGCGATGTCGCCCACTCGCTACCATCAGCTGCTCAACGTCCTGCTCGACGACGAGCGCGCCCTCGCGCACGACCCGGTGACGGTCAACCGCCTGCGCCGCATCCGCGCGGAACGCCGAGCCCGCCGCTGAGCCAGGACCGACCGCCCGCCGGTTCCGGGCTGCCCCGCCGGCTCAGGGCTGCCCCCCCCCAGCTCAGGGCTGCCCCGCCGGTTCCGGGCCGCCCGCCGGTTCCGGCCACTCCGCCGACTCCGGCTACTCCGCCGACTCCGCCAGCTTCGCCTTGTTCTGGATGTCCGTGAGGACCGCGCGGGGGCCTGCGCCCGGGGCGAGGGCCTTGCCGATGTTCTCCTTGATGTCGGCGCTGACCTGCGCCCAGGAGGTGTTGCCGACGGGGTAGAGCTGCGAGTTGGGCAGCTCCTCCAGGAAGCTCCACAGCTCCTTGTACTTCTCGTCCCCGGCCATCTCCTCGACCGCCCCGTCGGTCACCGGGAGGATGTTGTATCGCTCGGAGAAGTCCAGGACGTTCTCCTTGCTGTAGACGAAGTCGAGGAACGAGCCGATCTCGTCGCGGTGGCCGTTCTGCTTGAACGCCATCATCCAGTCGGCCACACCCATCGTGGCCTCGGCCTCGCCGTCCCGCCCCGGCAGCGGCACCATCCCGAAGTCGACGCCCTTCTCCTTCGCCTGCCCGATCAGCGTCGGGTGCCCGTTGAGCATGCCGACCTCTCCGGCGGAGAAGGCGTCGAAGGCGTCCTGACGGTTGAGTTCCCCCGGCGGCGTCGGACCGACGAGCTCCTCGTCGACCAGGTTCTCCTTGAGCCATTCGAAGGTCTTGACGTTCGGATCGGAGTCGAGGGTGTACGAGCCGACCTGGTCGGTGTAGCCGTCGCCACCGGCGAGCAGCCACATCAGGGTCTCGGCCTGCGCCTCCTCGCTGCCGAGCGGCAGCGCGAACGGGTACTTGACGCCGCTTGCCTTCAACAGCGCGGCATCGTCGGCGAGTTGCTCCCAGCTCCCCGGGGCCTCGGTGATCCCGGCGGCCTCGAAGAGATCCTTGTTGTAGAACATCAGACGCGTCGACGAGGCGAACGGCATGCCGTACTGGATCCGGTTGACCTCACCGGCCGAGGAGAGCGCGGGCAGGAAGTCGCCCTGGGTGGGGACGGAGAGCAGCTCGTCCGCGGCGTAGAGCTTGCCCTGCGCCGCGTAGTCGGCGTACGCCCCGATCTGGGCCATGTCGGGCGCGTTGCCCTCCTTGACCATCTTGGCGACCTCGGCGTCCACCTTCTCCCAGCTGAGCACGGTCACCTCGACGTCGATGTCGGGGTGCTCGGCCTCGTACTTCTCCACGAGGTCCGCCCAGTACTTCTTCGAGCTGTCCGCATCGGAGGCGCCGTAGTCGGCGGCCACCAGCCTGAGGGTCACCTCGTCCGAGCCGGGGCCACCTCCGCAGCCCGCCAGCGTCACCGTGAGACCCAGTGCGGCGCCTGCCGCCATCAGTATGTTCGTGCGCCGCTGCACAGCTGAATTCCCACCCTCGTCATGTTCCAGTCGGTCCCCCGTGACGTCCTGTTCTCGTCCCTCAGGTCTACACCACTGAGATATCGCTTGTGCAACGGGTGGTCACCTTTGTCGCATCCGCGCTGTCGCATCCGCGTCGTCGTATCCACTTCCGCGGCCCCGGAAATCGGCGTGACGCGGGCACGCACGGGCCCGCAGAATGGAGACATGCCTGCTCCCCACGTCATCCGCGGCTCCGTCTCCCTGCCCGAGGCCGAGCTCATGTGGCGTTTCTCCCGGTCCTCAGGGCCGGGCGGGCAGCATGTCAACACCTCCGACTCGCAGGCCGAGGTGCGCTTCGACCTCGCGAACACGAAGGCTCTGCCCGAGGTCTGGAAGGAGCGGGCGCTGGAACGGCTCGCCTCGCGGCTCGTGGACGGGGTGATCTCCGTACGGGCCTCCGAGCACCGCTCGCAGTGGCGCAACCGGGAAATGGCGGCGACCCGGCTGGCCGCCCTGCTTGCGGAGGCCACCGCGCCGCCACCCCGGCCGCGGCGTCCGACGCGGATCCCGCGGGGGATCAACGAACGCCGCCTCCGCCAGAAGAAGGCCCGCTCGGAGACGAAGCGAGGCCGCTCGGGGCGCGACTGGTCGTGATGGGTCGCGAGGGGTCGTGACTGCGGGCCGGACGCCGCAGGGGCGCGGGGTCGCGGGGTCGCGGGTCTCAGCCCAACTGCCGGTAGCGGCCCCGGAAGTACATCAGCGGTCCGCCCTCCGCGCTCGGCAGCGAGGCCGCCATCACCCGCCCCACCACCAGCGTGTGATCCCCCGCCGCCACCCGTGACTCGGTCTCGCACTCCAGCGTCGCCAACGCCCCGCCCACCAGCGGCGCCCCGGAGAACTCCCCCCGCACGTAGGGGATGTCCTCGAACAGCAGCCGGTCGCTGATCCGGCCCTTCATCGCGAACCGCCCCGCGATATGGCGCTGGGACTCGGCGAGCACCGAGACCGCCCAGCGCGGCTGCTCGGCGAGCAGGTCGTCCATCCGGGAGCCCTCCCGGATGGAGACGAGGACCAGCGGTGGGTCGAGGGAGACGGACATGAAGGCCGTGGCGGTCATCCCGACGTCCTCGCCGGCCGGTCCGCCCTCCCCCAGCTGCTCCTCCTGGGCGGTCACCAGGACCACCCCGGCGGCAAGGCGCGACATGGCGGCCCGGAACTCGTCGTTGCTCACCCCCCCAGGATGCACGGCGGTCGGGTCCGCACGGCGTTCGGCGGTCGGGTCCGCACGGCGTTCGGCGGGCGGGGGCACTGCTGCGGGGAACTTCACTGCTTGCGACACGCCTCGAACGTAATACCGCGACCGGCGCCCGCACATCGGGCGCCCGGCCTAGGACCCCGGCCCGAGTCCGCGCCCCACCACCGCACCCTGCCCCCGCACCTCGCCGCCATACCCGCCTCCATACCCGCCTCGGCACCCCACGATTTGCGTTCAGGAAACAGAAGCGAAACCCGTCCACCACACTCCCAACCCTTCATCACCTGCTGTGACTTGACTCACAGGCTCCATATTTTGCTGACCCTGTGTACCGGGTGGACAGCTCGCTGTGATTCAGTGGCTGAGGCAGAAGGAGAAGAGCTGAGGAAGCGGTTGGTTCTGGATTTGCTGTCGTCTCGGGGAGAGCGAGCATGGAGACCGAGTCGGAGCCCTATGTCCGTCTTGCGACCCTGCGGCAGCTGCATCAGGTCGTCGCCGAGCTGAACACGGCCCGCAGTCTGGCCGACACCCTCCAGGCCGTGGCCGACGGCGTGGTGACCGGGCTCGGTTACGAGCTCGGCTGCGTCAATCTCGTACGCGCCGACGGCGATCTGGTCGTCGCCGCCTTCGCCGGCAACGCCGCCGCCGAGGCCCTCATCACCGGCCGCGTGGGCTCCCGCGCCTCCTGGGAGCGCAGGCTCGCCATGGGCGAGGCCTGGGGGTCACTGCGCTACATCCCGCACACCGAGGGCTGGATGCTGCGCGAGGACGACGTGCCGCAGTGGCACACGGACGGCCCCGAGCCCCGCTTCGAGGACGAGTGGCACCCCTGCGACCGCCTCTACGCGCCGATGTACGCGGCGGGCTCCGCGGGCGGCGAGCTGATCGGCGTCATCTCGGTCGACAAACCGCGCAACGGGCGCCTGCCGGGCGCCTGGGGCCGGGAAGCGCTGCAGATGTACGCATTCCAGGCCGCCATTGCAATCAGCAACGCTCGGCTTCGAGCAAACATGCAGCGCGCCCTGGTCAGACTCGAAAGGGAGCAGCAGGCGCTGCGGGCCAGCGAGGAGTCCTTCCGGCAGGCCTTCGAGTACGCGCCGAGCGGCATGGCCATCGCCGAGATGGGCGGCGACCAGCAGGGCCGGCTCCTGCGGACCAACGACGCCCTGTGCCGGCTGCTCGGCCGCCCGGCCGCAGCGATGCGCCGCTACTCCTTCGCCGACCTCGTCCACCCCGAGGACGTGGGCACCCTGCTGCGCACCTCCGCCGAAGGCGGCCGCGCCGAGCTGCGGCTGGGCCGCCGCGACGGCACGTACATATGGGTCTCACTGCGCAACTCCGTCGTCGCCGACACCACCGACGGCCCCCGCTTCCTCCTCACCCACGTCGAGGACATCGAGGAGCGCAAGCGCCACGAGCTGCACCTCGCCCACCGCGCCTCGCACGATGCCCTGACCGGCCTGCCCAACAGCGCCGAACTGCGCGCGCGGCTCGGCGCCCGGCTGTGCGGGCGCCCCCGGTCCGTGCCGCCGACCGCCGTCGAATCCCTGGACGCGGCCTACGGCTCGCCCGCCCCCTACAACGGCGCCATGGCCTACGACGCCAACGCCTCCCCGTACGACCAGGGCTACGACACCCTCCATGACTCGGGCGGCCATCGCTTCGACTTCGGGGGGCATGCGGTCGCCGACTCCGCATCGCCCACCGCCGGATACGGAAGCTACGACCACCATGTGCACGTCGTAGCCCCGCAGGGCGAACAGGACGACGGGACCAAGGGGCTCGCGGTGCTGTTCTGCGATCTCGACGGCTTCAAGTCGATCAACGACCGCTTCGGGCACCACACCGGCGACGCCGTCCTGATCGAGGTCGCCCGGCGGCTCACCAGCGGGGTGCGCGACGGCGATACGGTCGCGCGGCTCGGCGGCGACGAATTCGTGGTGCTCGCCGACGGGCTCGGCCGCGCGGACGCCGCCGATCTCGCGGTGCGGCTGCGCAGTGCGATCATCCCGCCGATGCGCGTGGACGGCCGTGCGGTCCGGGTCGGTGCGAGCTTCGGCATCGGCTGGGCACAATGCGGGATGTCGGCGGACGAAGTGCTCCAGTCGGCCGACCAGCGGATGTACATCGAGAAAAGATCACGTGCCAAACAGCACAGACGGGCCGGATAGCCCCAGGTCAACTGGTATTCCTCGGCAACATCACCCGTTCGGGTCCTTCGAAGCGGGTACGCTCGGCCGGATACGTACGGACGCCTGTGTTACGTACGGCCGCGTTCCGCCCGACCGACCGACCTGCCTGAGGAGTGACCCGGGATGACCACGCCTGGCGACAACGGCGCGCGCACGCCCGCGGAAGAGGACCCGTTCGGCTACCTGTACGCCGACGGCCAGGCCGCGGGCGCCAATCCGCCGCCCGGCGGCGGTGGCTACGGCTACCCGAACCGCGCCTCCTCGCACCACCAGGTCCGCGCGGTCGGCGAGCGGCAGTACGGGCAGCAGGGACCCGCTCCGCAGGGGTACGCGCAACAGGCGCCCCCGCAGCAGCAGGGCTACGGCCAGGCGCACTACTCGGCCCCGGAGACCTTCCCCGGGCAGGCCCCCCGGACGATCCCGCAGCAGCAGTCCTACGGCGCGGGCCCCGGCCAGGGCGGGCACGGCGGCCCGGGCGGCGGACACGGCGGCCCGGGCGGCGCGCCCCGCGGGCGCGGCCCGAACACCAAGGGCCTGCTGATCGGTGCGATCGCCGTGGTCGCGGCCGTCGTGGTCGGCATCAGCATCGCGGTGCTCGGCGGGGACGACGACAACCCGAAGGCGGGTACGGGCGACGACACCCAGCCCACGGCCCCCGCCTCGAAGGACCCCTCCCCGACCCCGGAGGCCAAGGAGGAAGAGGAGCCGGTCGAGCTCCCGAAGACCGACGCGAAGGTCCTGCGCCTCACGCCCCCGGCCGAGACGGCCTCGGATGTCGAGGGCGCCGACGCCGGTATGTACGTGGCGGGCTTCAACCAGGTGGGCGCCTCGCTGACCTGGCAGATCGACGGCTTCGAGAAGCCTGGCACGTACCGGATCTACGTGAGTTACGGGGTCCCGGGTGAGGACACGACCGGGACCCTGACGGTCAACGGCGACAAGCAGACCCGCCCGCTGAACATGAAGAACTTCGCCAATGCCGAACCGGGCGAGTGGGAGAAGGGCTGGACCCACACCTTCGCGGTGGTGCAGCTCAAGAAGGGCACCAACATCGTCACGCTCTCCTGCGAGCAGAGCGACAAGTGCAATGCCAACATCGACCAGATGTGGCTGGCCGAGAACAAGGATCCCAAGTCCTGACCCGCTCGGGCGGGGCGGATCAGGCCGCGTCCGTGTGGTGTTCCACTCTCACCTCGGCCAGGAAGTCCTCGTAGGCCGAGGCGTCGAACTCGCCTGCCGCCGGGGCCAGTACGGTCGCCGCCGAGAGGGCGACCGCCGAGGCGAGGCGTTGCGGCCAGGGCTCGCCGGCGACGAGCCCGGCCAGGAGGGCCGCGACCGCCGAGTCGCCCGCACCGGTCGGGTTCCCCGGGACACGGGCGGGCGGGGTGGCCTGCCAGGTGCCCTCCGGGGTCGCGGCCAGGAGGCCGGAGGGGCCCAGCGAGGCGACGACCGCGTGGGCGCCGCGACGGCGGGCCGCCCGCGCCGCGGGCAACGGCTCCCAGGAGCCGGTGAGTTCGCCCAGCTCGTCCGCGTTCGGCTTCACGATGTCGGGCCGGGCGGCGATACCGCGGCGCAGCGGCTCCCCGCTCGTGTCGAGCAGCACCGGCACGCCCGCGCCGCGCGCGGCCCGGATGAGCTGCGCGTACGCCCCGACGGGCACCCCGGGCGGCAGGCTGCCGCAGAGCGCCACCGCCGAGGCGGAGGGCAGGAGTTGTTCGTACGAGGCGAGGAAGGCCGACCATTCGGCGGGCCCGATCAGCGGCCCGGGCTCGTTGAACTGGGTGGTGTCGCCGGAGGCCTCGTCCACCACGGCGACGGTGCGCCGCGTCGCCCCCGCCACGGGGAACAGCTCGTCACGTACGCCGGACAGGCCGCCCCGTACGGACTCCCCGGTCGCCCCGCCCACGAACCCCGTGACGGTGACGTCGTGCCCGAGGGCGCCGAGCACACGGGCGACGTTGAGCCCCTTGCCGCCGGGGCGTTCGGTGACCGTGGTGACCCGGTGCGAGGAGTGCCGGACGAGGCGCTCCACGTGATACGTCAGGTCCAGGGCCGTGTTGAGCGTGACCGTGAGGATCACGGGAGGCACCCCCGGAGTGCGATTCGGTGCGTGTGGCGATACGTGTGTCGGTGCGGGTGCACGTGCGTGTGGCGATGCATGTGCGGACGCCCGTACCGGTGCGGGTACGGGCGTCCTGATCATGCCAAACAGGAGGCGGTCGGCCCAGACCTCGGGGCCGACCGCCTCCGCACCGAGCCAAGATCGTTGCGGAGCCGTGTCACCCCGCCTGGGGATCCACCACCCACGTGCCGCGCCGCATCACGCCGACCACCGAGAACGCCTCGTCGAGCACCACCAGGTCCGCGTACTTGCCCGGCTCCAGCGAACCGACCTCGTCGTAGGCGCCGATCAGCTTGGCCGGATTGGCCGAGATGGCCCGGACGACATCCTCGACGGGAAGTTTGTCGACGGTCACCGCGCGCTTGAAGGCGCGGTCCAGGGTCAGCGTCGAACCGGCGATCGAGCCCTCGGAGCCGTCCTGGGTGACCAGGCGCGCCACCGAGTCCCTCACCTCGACGGCGAGCGTGCCGAGCATGTACGCGCCATCGCCGAAGCCGGCCGCGTCCATCGCGTCGGTGATGAACGCGGTCCGCCCGGCACCCGCGTGGTGGAAGGCCATCTCCAGGGCGGCCGGGTGCAGATGCGTCCCGTCGTTGATCAGCTCGACGGTGACCCGCTCGTCCTCCAGGAGCGCGATGACCGGGCCCGGCATCCGGTGGCCGATCGCGGGCATCGCGTTGAAGAGGTGGGTGGCGACGGTGGCGCCCGCGTCGATGGCCTCCTTCGTCTGCTCGTACGTGGCATCGGTGTGGCCGACGGCCGCGATCACCCCGTGCTCGGCGAGCAGGCGTACGGAGTCCACGCCGCCGGGCAGCTCGGTGGCGAGCGTGACCATACGGGCCTGCCCGCGCGCGGCGTCGATCAGCTTGCGCACGTCCGCGGGGTCGGGATCGCGCAGGAGCTCCTCGTCGTGGGCGCCCTTGCGGCAGGGCGAGATGAACGGGCCCTCGAAGTGGATGCCCGCGATCTCGCCCTGCTCGGCCAGTTCGGAGAGCAGCCCGGCGCGCTGCGCCAGGAAGTCGAGGTCGCCGGTGACGGTGGAGGCCACCAGGGTCGTGGTGCCGTGCTCGCGGTGGGTGCGCACCCCCTTGAGCACGTCGTTCACGGTGCCGGACATGAAGGACGCGCCGCCGCCGCCGTGGTTGTGGATGTCCACGAAACCGGGGACCACCCAGTGGCCGGACAGGTCGACGGCCGGGGCGTCCGGCTCGGCGGAGCCGGCGATCCGGCCCCGCTCGTCGACGATGACCCGGCCGCCGGTGACGGTTCCGGTGGGCAGCACCACCCGGGCGCCGGTGAGTACCTTGCGTGCGGCCATCAGGTGGTTACCTCCGGGGTGGGGTCGGGGTTGGTCCGTACGGCGGTGGTGGCGCGGTCCGGGGCGTCGGGGGCGGGGTCCCGGGCGTCGGGGGCGGGGTCCGGGGCGTCGGGGGCGGGGGTACGGTCGGCGGTGGAGGTCGGGTCCGCCGCGGGTCCGGCTTCGAGGAGGTCCCAGGCGAGGAGGCCCGCGCCCAGGCAGCCCGCGGTGTCCCCGAGGGCCGCCGGGACGATCGACGGGAGCTGCTGGAAGGTGATCCGCTCCTCGACGGCCGCTCGCAGCGGTCGGAACAAGGTTTCCCCGGCTTCGGCGAGTCCGCCACCGATGATCAGCGTCCGGGGGTCGAGCAGGGTGACGGCGGTGATCAGCCCGTCGGCGAGCGCACCGATCGCGTGCCGCCAGACCTCGGCCGCCCGCGGGTCACCGGATTCCACGGCCTTCGCGCAGTCCGCGGCGTCCGCCTCCGGATCGCCGCTCGCCGCGGCCCAGGCCTCGGTCACGGCGGAGGCGCTGGCCAGCCGCTCCAGACAGCCGCGCTGACCGCAGCCGCACAAAGGGCCATCCGGGCGTACCACGATATGACCGATCTCGCCCGCACTGCCGTGAGCTCCGGGCTCGATCCGGCCGTCGATGCCGATGGCGCCCGCGATCCCGGTGCCGAGCGGCAGGAACAGGAAGCGGTCCGCGCCCCGGCCCGCCCCGATCCGCCCTTCGGCGAGCCCGCCGGTACGGACGTCGTGGCCGAGCGCGACGGGGACGGAGAGCCGGTCCTGCAGCAGCGCCCTGAGCGGTACGTTCTCCCAGCCCAGATTCGCCGCGAAGACCGCGATGCCGCGCTCGGCGTCCACGATCCCGGGGATCGCCACGCCCGCGGCCTCGGCCCGCCGCCCGTACTTCTGCTCGCCGTACGCGAGGAGGTCGGCGGCGAAGCCGAGGATCGCCTCGACCACCGCCTCGGCGCCGCGCTCGCGTCCGGTACGGCGGCGCGCCTCATGCAGCAGACCGCCGTCCGCCCCGACCAGGGCGGCTTTCATTCCGGTGCCGCCCACGTCGAGGGCGATGACATGTCTCACGGGGACAGTGTGGCGTGAACTCCCGGGAAAGGTCTAGTCCACTCGACGGGCGAGATCCTTATGGTGGCCCTCCCGCTACCAGCCTCGGACCGGCCTCCCTCCGGGCCGCCCGGGCCAGCAGAGTGAACACCATGACGACAACAGAGACAACGAAGACAACTGCGGCGGCAGCAGCAACAACAGCAACAGCAACAGCAACAGCGACAACGGCAATATCCGCGACAGACGCGACCTCTACCCCCCTCAAGCTCGCCGTGATCACCGGCAGCGTCCGCCGGGGCCGCTTCGGCCCGGTGGTGGCGGACTGGTTCGCCGGGCAGGCCAAGGCGCACGGCGGCTTCGAGGTGGAGGTGGTCGACCTGGCGACCGTCGACCTGCCGCTCGCACTGCCCGAGGTCCCGCCGGCGATGGACCCGGACCCCGAACGCCCGGAAGGCATGCTGGCACTGACCCGGGCCCTGGCCGAGGCGGACGCGATCGTGGTGGTGACCCCCGACTACAACCGTTCGATCCCCGGCTCCCTGAAGCAGGCCGTCGACTGGCACTTCACCGAGTGGCAGCGCAAGGCGATCGGCTTCGTCGGCTACAGCGGCGCCTCGGGCGGGCTGCTCGCCATCGAGCACCTGCGGCAGATCTTCAACGAGCTGGGCGCCCACACCGTCCGCGACCACGTGTCCTTCCCGCGCTACTACGAGCACTTCACTGCCGACGGGGGCTGGGCGGCGCCCGAACAGGCCGGACCGGAGGCCGAGGCGATGCTGGCCGAGCTGGTGTGGTGGGGACAGGCCCTGCGTGCGGCCCGGGGGCCTTGGCAACGGCGGTAGGTCGCCGTACGCAGGAAAGCGGACAGAAAACAGACAGACAGAGCGGGAACCGGCACTCGGCCCTCCGCGTTAACCCCTGTGACGGTAGCTTCGTCCAGTCCAGGTCGCGGAGCACCGCACACATCTAGGGGAAAGGGACCTCCATGGCTGTAAGCCTGTCCAAGGGCGGCAATGTCTCGCTGACCAAGGAGGCGCCGGGTCTGACCGCCGTCACCGTGGGACTGGGCTGGGATGTCCGTACCACCACCGGCACCGACTTCGACCTCGACGCCTCTGCGATCGCGGTGAAGGCCGACGGCAAGGTCTTCTCGGAAGGCCACTTCGTCTTCTTCAACAACAAGTCCACGCCGGACCAGACCATCGTCCACACCGGTGACAACCGCACGGGCGAGGGCGCCGGCGACGACGAGGCGATCAACGTCAATCTGGCCGGCCTGCCGGCCGAGATCGACAAGATCGTCTTCCCGGTCTCGATCTACGACGCGGAGACCCGCTCGCAGAACTTCGGCCAGGTCCGCAACGCGTACATCCGCATCATCAACCAGGCCGGCGGCGAGGAGATCGCCCGTTACGACCTCTCCGAGGACGCGGCCACCGAGACCGCCATGGTCTTCGGCGAGCTGTACCGCAACGGTGCGGAGTGGAAGTTCCGCGCGGTCGGCCAGGGCTATGCCTCGGGCCTCGCGGGCATCGCGCAGGACTTCGGCGTCGGCGTCTGAGGTTCGTTCAGCTCACCGGCAGGGGCCCCTGGCGCACGCCGCCCGGGGCCCCTGCCTGTTCCTGTCGCCTGGGCAGGGCGGGGCAGGCAGGACGGCTGGGCGACTGGGCGACTGGGCGACTGGGCCTCAGAACGCCAGATCCTCCCAGGAGATGCTCAGGGCGAAGGGTTCGGGGAACTCGATACCGAGACCGTCCGGCTCCCACTCACCGACGGGTACGTACAGGGCGGGGCGCAGCGGTTTGACCGAGAGCCCGGTCTGGTCGAGCGCGGCCAGCCCGTACGCGCGGACCACCGTGACGTCCCAGCTCCCGCGGGAGTCGAGCTCGACCTCCCAGTACCAAGGGATGCCGCCCTCCGCGTAGCGCTGCATCTTCCACTCCCTGCGCTTGGGAGTATCCGAGCCGGAGAGCACCTCGCCCACCAGGACGGTGTCGCCCACGAAGGTGTCGGCGCCGCGGGGCAGGCAGCGGCGGATCAGGAAGTCGGGGGTGAGGAAAGTGGACTTGTCGGGCGTATAGAAAACGTTGGTCTCCACCCCGACCTGCCAGCAGGGCCGCTCCTCGCCACCGGGCTGATCGTCCATGGCACGGCGGGCGTTGGCCAGGAGTGCGATGCGCATGAGCACGGCGAGCTCCTGGTGCTCCATGGGAGGCCGCTTGTTCCACACGACCCTCCCCTGCCACAGTTCGATGTCCTTGCCGATGTCGCCCGGAAGCCGCCCAAGCTCCTCCCAGGTCAGGCTCTCGGGCAGGTCCGGCTCGGATGATGCGGATGACTCGGTCGCCTTCGTCGGCATGTCGCCTCCACCGCTCGTGTTTCCGCTGTCTTCAACGTAACGGACTTGAGGCGGCCACCGTCACGGCACAGTCCGTCCGCCGGGATGCGCGCTCTCACCCTCCTGACCGGGCAGTGGCGCCGATCCGGACACCCGCCACTCCCGTCTACCCTGCACCTCATGATCCTCGACCGGCTCACCCCCGTGGACGGCGCACTCCCCGGCGCACTGCTGACCGAGATCACCGGTCTCTACGCCGCCAACGGGTACTTCTTCTCCCTCAGCGGGGACTTCCCCGACCCGGACGACATCCGCGTCGACCAGGTCGCCACCGAACTCGCCCGCGAACTGCAGCACCCCGGCACCGAAGTCCTCCTCGCCCGCAGCGAGGGTCGACTCGTCGGCATCGCCATCACCCTCGAACAGCATCCGGACCCCGCCGACCCGGACCCGTGGATCGGGCTCCTGATGGTGGCACCGCAACGCCAGGGCTACGGAAGACAGTTGGCGGAACTCGTCGAGGACCGCTTCCGTGCGCAGGGCCGCAAGGCCGTCAAACTCGCCGTGCTGCAGAACAACCCGCGCGCGATGGCCTTCTGGTCGGCGCTCGGCTACCTCGTCACCGGCCACCGCACGGACCGGGCGATGCAGCGGCCGTGTGCAGTGCTGCGCAAGGAGCTCTGAGGCAGGAGCTCACTTCATGTGGGGGGCTGCGCGTAGGGGCGAGCTAGCCCTTGAGGCCACCAGGTGAGGCGAGCCTGCGGGGGGCGAGGCCGAGGGGCGGGGTGAGCCCGAGGGGCGGGGTGAGGGGGGCCGCGTCAGGTGCGGCCCCCCTGTCCACCCCGTACCGCTTACTTGTTCAGCGCGGCGACGCCGGCCTGGGCGATCTTCTCGTCGATGGCGCCGGACGGGGCACCCGCGATACCGATGCCCGCGATGGGCGCACCCTTGGCGGTGACGGGCGCGCCACCGGCGAGGAAGAGGGTGTTCGGGATGTCCTTCAGGTTCGGGGCCTGCTCGAGGCGCTTGACCAGCTCGGAGGTCGGGGCGTTCCAGGAGACGGCGGTGTAGGCCTTCTTGATGGCCGACTCGTAGGACTGCGGGCCCGCACCGTCGCCACGCATGGTGAGGATGGTGTTGCCGTTGCGGTCGACGATCGCCACGGTGACGCGCTGGTTCTCCTCCTCGGCGGCGTCCAGGGCGGCCTCGGCGGCCTCGGTCGCGGCCTCGATCGTCAGGTGGTTCGACTGCATGACGTTCGAGTTGGCGGCGTCGGCCTTCTTCGGCGCGGCGGCCGGGGCGGCGGAGGCGGAGACGGCGCCGAAGGTGCCGGCGGCCAGGGTGGCGGCGACGGCGGTGCCGGTCAGAACGCGGGTGCGCAGCGAAAGCTTCTTCATGGTGATCTCCTGGGAGTCGGGGTGGCTGACCCGGTGAGAGTCGGTATGACCTGTGAGGGTCGGTGACCCGTGTGAGTGGGTGACCCGTGTGAGTCGGTGACCTGTGTGAGTCGGTGACCTGTGTGAGTCGGTGACCCGTGAGGGTCGGTGTGCCGGACTCGGTGGCCCGGACCGGTATCCATCCTGGGTCCGGAACCCACCCCGGGGCGTCGACGTACCGGCTGCCCTCGGAGCGCGGTACGGGGTACACCCCTGTCAGCCGATCGGTTGATGCCACAGGGGCCCGCCGGGGTCACCATGTACGGGTTGCAAAGGAGTGCGCAGTGCGAGAACGGCAGGTCAGCGGCGATGCCCCGCGCCACCGCAGGGCCCGCGCCCTGCTGTCGCCACCACGGCCCGAGGGAGTCTACGACCCGGATGCCGGCTGGCTGGCGCGCGTCATGCACGTGGCGTTCTTCGCGCTGCTCGGCGCCTCGCTCGCCCGCTTCCTGATCCGGCACCCCGGCGAACCGCGCACCCCGTGGATCATCGCGTTCAGCATCGTCCTCGCGCTCCTGTACGTGCTGGGCCCGACCGTCACCGCCCGCGCCACCCCGCGCGGGCTCGCCTGGCTCGGCGCGGTCGTCGGCGTCTGGGTGGTCCTCGTGGTGCTCGCGCCGAGCTACACGTGGTGTGCGGTGCCGCTGCTCTACACCGGTCTGCGCACCCTTCCCGTACGGCTCGCGCTGGGCCTCGTCCTCGTACTGACCGCGTTCGTGGTGGTCGCGCAGCTCCGGCTGTCCGACGGCTTCGACCCGAACCTCCTCATCGCCCCGCCCGCCGTCGCCGCCCTCGCGGTCGCCGTCTTCGTCCACATGCGGCGCCAGAGCGAACGGATCGCCGCGATCGAACGCCGCGAGGGGACGCTCGCCGAACGGCAGCGGCTCGCCATGGAGATCCACGACTCCCTCGCGCAGGGCCTGTCCTCGCAGCGGATGCTGCTGCAGGCCGCCGACCGCATCTGGGAATCCGATCCGGACAAGGCCCGCACCCATGTGCACACGGCGGCCTCCTTCGCCGAGCGCAACCTCGCCGAGGCCCGCCGCTTCGTCCACGATCTCGCGCCCGCCGACCTCGCCGAAGGCGGCGGCCTCGCGGCCGCGCTGCACGAGGTGGCCGCGCGGTCCACGAGTGAGACGCTCTCGGTGCGCTGCCGGGTCGACGGGACACCGCGGCCGCTGCCCGACCGGGTGGAGTCCGCGCTGCTGCGGATCGCGCAGGGCGCGCTCGCCAACGTCACCGAGCACTCCGGTGCGAGCGCCGCCGCGCTCACCCTGACCTTCCTCGACGACCAGGTCGTACTCGACATCGCGGACAATGGGCGTGGTTTCGACCCTGCGAAGCTCACCCCGACCGGCGTCCGCGGCCACGGACTTCCCGCGATCCGCGCACGCGCCGGGCAGCTCGGCGGCAGGCTGACGGTCGAGTCCGCGCCCGGCGAGGGCACCGTCCTGTCCGCCGCCATTCCCCTGGAGCACCGCCCATGACCCCTGCAGCCGCCTCCCCCGCCCCCGGCACCGGTCCCGATGCCTCAGGGCCGGACGCCTCCGGTCCCGGTGCCTCCGGTCCCGGTGCCTCCGGGCCCGCGCCGATCCGCGTCCTGCTCTGCGACGACCACGTCGTCGTTCGCGCCGGGCTGCTCGCCCTGCTCGACAGCGCGCCCGGGATCGAGGTGGTCGGAGAGGCGGGCAGTGGCGAGGAGGCCGTCGCGCTCTCCCAGAAGCTGCGGCCCGAGGTGGTCCTCATGGACCTCCAGCTCGGTGCCGGCATCGACGGTGTGGAGGCGACCCGGCAGATCGCGCCGACCGGGGTGCACGTGCTCGTCCTGACCACGTACGACACGGACGCGGACATCACCCGGGCGATCGGGGCGGGGGCCACGGGCTACCTCCTGAAGGCCGAACGCCCCGAAGAACTCTTCGCCGCGATCCATGCCGCGGCGCAGGGGCGCACGACGCTCTCGCCGCCGGTCGCGAGCCGGGTCATGGCCCGGATGCGCTCACCGCAGCCGACGCTCACCGAACGCGAGCTGGAGATCCTGGAGCAGCTCGCGCAGGGCCTCGGCAACCGCGACATCGCCCGCGCCCTGTTCATCAGCGAGGCCACGGTCAAGACCCACCTGGGCCGCATCTACGACAAGCTCGGCGTCGACACCAGGGCGGGCGCGGTGGCGGTGGCGAAGGAACAGCGGCTGCTGGGCTGACCCCGCTGCTGGCCTGACCACGCTCCCGGGCGGGCACCGCGCCCCGCATGGGACGATCACGTACGTGCTCGATATCGGCTACGCCCTCTCCACCCGCTTCCCCGACCCCCCGCAGACCGACTACCGGCGCGCGGACGTGCGGACGCTGCGGCACGACCTGTTCTGCGGGGACGTCTACCTCGCCGACACCGACAGGGACGAGGAGCTGTCCACAGCCTGGGGATGGGTGCCGGTACTCGACTTCGCCTGGGCGCTGTGCGACATCGTCGAGCGGCTCGACCGGGACCCGCTCGGCAGCCGCGCCGCCCGCCCCCAGTACGCCGAGCTCGACTTCACCGAGTCCTCCGACCGCCTCCTGTTCGAGCGGCGCTTCGGCCATGTGGACATCGAGGCGGAATGGCTCCCCGCCGACACCCCGCCGCTGGCCTTCCCCCACTCCGTGCTGCGCCGCGAGGCCCGCGACTTCCTCCAGGACGTGATCGCGGACCTGGTGGACCTGCACGAGGACCTCGGCGAGAACCCGGCGATCTGGGACCTCCTGGCCCGCTTCCCCCGCGTCTGAAACCGCCGGTGCCCACCGGCACCACGGGCGCCACACCTCCACCCGCACCACGGGCGCTACACCTCCACCCGTACGCCGATCGCCGCCGCGAACACCGGGGCCAGATCCATCAGCTGGGCGGGAGAGATCGTCGCGCCCGCGAGCCGCTCCGCACCCCGCGCGATCTCCAGCTCGCCGCACCGCCGCAGATCCACATCCGTCATCCGTACGCCGGTGAAATCGGCGGCCTTCAGGGCGCAGTCGACGAACTCGACCCGCTCCAGGCTCGCCCCGCCGAAGTCCGGCTCGGCGAGCACGACCGATTCGAAGACGACGTCGCGCAGCCGCGCCTCGCGCAGATTCAGGTAGTCGATCTTCCCGCCCCGGATCACCACCCGCTCCAGGACCGCCCCGTGCAGCTGCACCCCGCCCAGGCGCGCGTCCAGCAGCTCGGCATCGCGCAGCGAGGCCCGGGCCAGGTCGGTGCCCACGCCCCGCAGCTGTGAGAGGCGGGTGTCGATGAACCGCGCGTGCGTCAGGGAGGTGCCGTCCAGCGCGCAGTCCTCCAGCAGGCAGTCCATGAACCGTGCGCCGGAGGCGTCCTGGCCCGCGAGGTCGCGGCCGTGCAGAAGCAGCCCGTCGTAGTCGCCGTCGGCTTCGAGCCCGGGCTCCCCGAACTCCGCCAGCTCGGGCAGGTGGAACTCGGGGCGCCGGGCCCCGGTCGTCCTCGTCTTGCGTGCCATGTGCCCATGGTGGCCCACGGCACCGACAAAGCCCCGGGGGAAGGTTTGCCCCCGGGGCGAACCTTCCCCCGGGGCGCCCCGGCTGCCGAAGGGCCGCGCTACTGCCCCACGCGTCCGTCCACACACTCCCGCAGCAGATCCGCGTGCCCGCAGTGGCGCGCGTACTCCTCGATGCGGTGGACCATGATCTCGCGGACCGAGTCCTGGTCCTCGCCCACGCGCTGCCCCAGGTCCGGGAAGGCGGCCAGGGCCTCGTCCGTCGCGGCCTGCTCGCGGGCCAGGTCCGCGTACGCCGCGTCGACGACCTCCTGGGAGCCGACGGCGCCGTCGAAGTCGCCGTCGCCAGGCCCATACAGCTTCGGCAGGGGTTCGTCCTGGGTGAGCCAGTTGCGCCAGTCGCGTTCCACCTCGGCGAGGTGGCGGAGCAGGCCGAGCAGGGACATCGTGGACGGCGGGACCGAGCGGCGGGCCAGCTGCTCGGGGGTGAGGCCCTCGCACTTCATCTTCAGGGTCAGCCGGTAGTCGTCGAGGAATTCGAGGAGCGTGGCCAGCTCGCCTTCGGGCGCTTCCCCGTCACGGTCGCGGGGGTCGTCCTCCGGGTCGGTCCACATGTCGGGGTAGACAGTGGCGTCGCTCCAGCGCTCGGGCTGGTCCGTGGTCTCGGTGAGGTCTGCGCTCTCGGTGAGGTCTGCGGTCCCGGGCTGATCCGTGGTCTCGGTCATGGGCGTCATCCTGGGCCGCAACGGGCCGCGCACGCCAGCGGATTACGGTTCCGGCCACCGCTGCCGTCAACGGGTCCGCTCACGGCTCGAGCACCACCTTCCCCACCGTCCGCCGCTCCTCCAGCGCCCGGTGCGCGGCGGCGGCCCGCTCCAGCGGGAAACGCGTCACCGCCGGGCGCAGGACGCCTTCGGCGGCCAGGTCCAGGGCGCGGGTCTCCAGGACCCGTACCGGGTTCTCGCCGCCCGCCTTCTGCAGCATCGCAGGCCCGAGCACCTGCACCGACTCCACACCGCGCGCCTCGAGTTCCCCCTCCGCGAACTCGACGGGCCCGCCGCTCAGGCCCGTTTCCGTCCAGCCGAAGACGATGTGCCGGCCGCCCGCGCCGAGCAGCCCGACGGCCGTGCGGCCGGTGTCGCCGCCCACCCCGTCGAAGACGATGCTCGCCGCGCGCTCCGCGCCCAGGAACTCCCGTACGGCATCGGGCCAGCGCGGGTCGAGATAGTCGACGGCGAGATCGGCGCCGTTCGCCTGCACCAGCTCGGTCTTGCGCGGGCCGCCCGCGAGGCCGACGACGGTGGCGCCGCGGTGCTTCGCGTACTGGACGAGCAGCGTGCCGAGGCCACCGGCCGCGGCCGGTACCAGGACGGTCGATGCGGCGTCCGGCTCGGCGAACTGGACGATGCCCATGGCCGTACGTCCCGTCCCGATCAGCGCGACGGCCTCCGCCTCGTCGAGGCCGGGCGGGACCGCCTGCAGCCGGGCGGCGTCCACGACGGCGAGCTCGGCGTACCCGCCGGGCGCGAATCCGAGGTGGGCGACGGCCCGCCTGCCCAGCCACTCGGCCGGGGCGCCCTCGCCCAGCGCGTCCACCACACCGGCGACCTCGCGGCCCGGGATCGTGGGCAGCTCGGTCGCCGTGGGCGCCGGGCCCTGCATGCCCTCGCGCAGGGCGGTGTCGAGGAGATGCACCCCGGCCGCGCGCACCCTGATCCGTACCTGTCCGGGACCCGGCTCGGGGTCCTCGGCCGTCTCGTACGAGAGGTTCTCGGCGGGGCCGAAGGCGTGAAGGCGGATGGCATGCATGGTGGGCTCCCCTGGGTGCCGGTCGGTCGGGATCCCACTCTTCAACCTCAAGGAAGGTCGAGGTCAAGGTCGGCTGCTTCAGGGCACCACCTCCGTGCCCTCACCCGCCTCCGCATGCTCCTGGGCCAGTGCGTCGTGCCGTGGGGCGCGGGCCGTGACCATGAACGCGGCGATCAGCGCGCCGAGGAACATGATCCCCGCGGCCCACCAGATGGCGACCGTGTAGCCGTGCACCACGCCCTCCGCGGTGATCAGCCGCCGCAGCTGCTCGGTGGGCTGCTGCCCGCTCTCGCGGGCCGCGTCGGCGAGGTGCGAGGTGATGTACGTGGCCGAGGTGCTGGTCGCGATCGTGTTGAGCAGGGCCGTACCGATCGAGCCGCCCACCTGCTGCGAGGTGTTGACGGTCGCGGAGGTGACGCCCGAATCGTGCGGCGCGACGCCCTGCGTGGCGGTCGCCATCACCGGCATGAAGGTGAGGCCCATGCCGAGCCCGAGCACCAGCATCGCGGGCAGGACATGGCTTGCGTACTCGGCCTGCGCGGTCAGGCGGGTCAGCATGAGCAGGCCGGTCGTGGCGAGCAGCATGCCCGGCACCAGCAGGAGCCTCGGGGCGACATGGTGCATGAGGCGGGCCGCGATCTGGGTGGCGCCGACGATGATCGCGGCCGTCATCGGCAGGAAGGCCATCCCGGTCTTGACCGGCGAGTAGCCGAGGATGGTCTGCAGGTAGTAGGTCATGAACAGGAACACGCCGAACAGGCCGATCGTCGCGAACCCCATCGCCAGGAAGCAGCCCGCGCGGTTGCGCTCCTTGATGATGTGCAGCGGCAGCAGCGGCTTCGACGCCTTCGTCTGCCACCACACGAAGGCCACGAGCAGCGCCAGACCGCCCAGCAGCAGGCCGAGGACGCGCCCGTCGCTCCAGCCGCGCGGCTGCGCCTCGCTGAAGCCGTAGACGATCGCGACAAGACCGCCGCAGCCGAGCAGCACGCCGGGCACGTCGAGCCTGGCCGCGTGGTGGCTCTCGCGGTCGTGCAGGAACATAAACGCGCCGATCACCCCGATCGCCGCGATCGGCACGTTCACATACAGGCACCAGCGCCAGTCCAGGTACTCCGTGAGGAGCCCGCCCGCGATCAGTCCGATCGCGCTGCCGCCGCCCGCGATGGCGCCGTAGATACCGAAGGCCTTACCGCGTTCCTTCGGGTCCGTGAACATCGTGGTCAGCAGCGAGAGCGCGGAGGGCGCGAGGACCGCCGCGAACACGCCCTGCAGCGCCCGCGCCGCGAACAGCATCCCCGGGCCGCTCGCCGCACCGCCGAGCGCCGAGGCGATCGCGAAACCGACCAGGCCGATCACGAAGGTGCGCTTGCGGCCGACGAGGTCCGCGATCCGGCCGCCGAGCAGCAGCAGTCCGCCGAAGGCCAGGGTGTACGCGGTGATCACCCACTGGCGGTTCGCGTCCGACATGCCGAGGTCGGCCTGCGCGGAGGGCAGCGCGATGTTCACGATCGTCGCGTCGAGCACCACCATGAGCTGCGCGAGTGCGATGACGACCAGGCCCCACCAGCGGGTGGGATCGGGGGCCTGAGGATCGGGGGCCTGAGGTCCTCGTCCGGTGGCCGGGTCAAGGGAGCTCATATCCTCCAGAACAGCACGAATGGGCCAACCCTGCGCGCGGGCGGCTCGGGGCCGCTCGGACACGGGCGACTTGGCCGTCCCGGGGCGGCCCGGCCCCGCGAACCACGCCGCCGAAGCCGCCCCGCAGGGCGATGTCACATTCCCGTACCCCCCGTCCGTCGGTACCGGTGAAAGCATCCGAGGAGCAGGGAGAGCACAGGTCATGGACCGCATCACCGTCATAGGCGGCGGATTCGCCGGACTGACCGCCGCGATCACGGCCGCCGAGGCCGGGGCGCAGGTCACCGTGCACGAGGCGCACCACACGCTCGGCGGCCGCGCCCGTACGACGGTCACCGGCGCGTTCCGTACGAACGAGGGCCCGCACGCGCTCTACAACGGCGGCCCGCACTGGGCCTGGCTCAAGCAGCGCGGCCTGCTCGGGCCGATGGCCTCGGTGCCGCCGCTCGAAGGCGCACGCTTCCGTTTCCGGCACGCGGGCGCGCTGCGCCGCACGCCGCCGCTCGCGATGCTCAGGCTGCTGCGCCGGAGCGTCGAGCAGGCGCCGGTGGACGCGGACTTCCTCGGCTGGGCCGAAGGGGAGGTCGGCGAGGAGGGCGCGCGGGCCGCCGCGCACTACGCGGCGGTCGCGCTCTTCCACCACGACCCCGGATCGCTCTCCGCGCGCTTCGTGCACGAGCGGCTCCGCCGGGCCGTCAAGCTGCCACCGGAGGCCCACTATCCGCGCGGCGGCTGGTCCTCGGTGATCGACCGGATGGCCGGGCACGCCTGGGACCTGGGCGTACGGGTCGAAACGGCCTGCCGGATCACCGAACTCCCCGAGACCGGCCCGGTGATCGTCGCCACCTCCCTCGACGCGGCCCGCCGCCTCCTCGGCGATGACTCGCTGCGCTGGGACAGCGGCCGTACCGCCCTGATCGACCTCGGCCTGCGGACCCGCCGGGGCGATCCGTTCGTCATCTCGGACCTGGACGGCCCGGGCTGGATCGAACGCTTCACCGCCCAGGACCGCTCGCTCGCGCCCCGCGGCGAACAGCTCGTCCAGGGCCAGATCCCCCTCGCCCCCGACGAACCCCGTGCGAGCGCCATCGCCCGCGCCGAACACCTCCTCGACCTGGGCTTCCCCGACTGGCGCTCCCGCCTCACCTGGCGCCGCGAGGCCCTGGCGGCGGGCCGCACCGGAGCGGTCGACCGCCCGGGCGCCACCTGGCGCGACCGCCCCGCGATCGACCGCGGCGAGGGCGTCTACCTGGCCGGCGACCAGGTGGCGGCCCCCGGAGTCCTCTCGGAGGTCTCCTTCACCAGCGCCCGGGAGGCGGCCCGCCTGGCCCTGGAGACGGCGGGGGTGCGCCGGCTGCGGGTGGCGTAGGGCGACGGGGGCGGGCCGGCCGCGGGTGGCACGGACAGCGGGGGTACGGCGGCCGCGGGTGCCGCAGGTGGCAGGTCACGACGGCCGCGGGTGGCGTCCCCGGGCACCCCGCCATGGGGTGCCCGGCCGGCCTCGCCTCGCCGTCGCCTACGCCCCGATCGCCCGCAGCACGTCCAGCCGTGCGGCCCTGCGGGCCGGCCAGGCCGCCGCCAGGAGGGCGATCACCAGCGCGAGGAGGAGGAAGAGGGATATGCGCGCCCAGGGGAGCACGGTCTCGTAGGTGGTGAGGGAGCCGCCCACCAGGCCGCTGTTGAGCCAGGCCAGGAAGACACCGGAGCCGATGCCCAGCAGGGCGCCGAAGAGGCAGATCACGACCGACTCCAGGCGGACCATCTGCTTGATGCCCGAACGGTCGAGGCCCACGGCCCGCAGCAGACCGATCTCACGCGTGCGTTCGAAGACGGACATCGCGAGGGTGTTCACGACGCCGAGCACCGCGATCAGGACGGCCATGCCGAGCAGTCCGTACATCATCGTGAGGATGGTGTTCACACCGCCGATCTGTTCCGCGACGATCTGGTCCTTGTCCTGCACCTTCAGGAGCGGGCTGTTGCCGAGGGCGTCGCGCAGCGCGCCGTCGAGGTCCTTCGCTCCGGGCTCGGCCTTCAGGAGCACCGAGTCGAGGCTGCCGCGCTCCGCGTGCGGCAGGACCTGGCCGAGTGCGCCGAGCAGGTCGGAGACCGTCTCGTTCTGCTCGTAGATCCCGACGACCTTGAGCCGGACCGGCTCGCCGCCGGTGCCGTCGTAGGACCCCCCGAGCCGCCCCTCGACCGTGGAGCCGACGTCCAGCCCGTGCTCCTCGGCGTACGTGTCGGAGACGGCGACCCGTCCGGGCCGGATGTCGCCGAGCGCCCCGGCGGTGAAGTGCAGGTCGGTGACCTCGGCGAGGGCCGCCGGGTCGGTGCCCGTGAGGTCCGCGTACCCGGTCCGCTCGCCGACCAGGCTCGCCGAGGCGAGCGGTACGGAGGCGGCGACCCCGGGGACCTCGGCGAGGCGTTCGGCGGCATCGGCCTCGATGCCGTGGTACGCGGTGTTGGTGACCCGGTAGTCGGCGGCGAGCCCCTTGGTGAACTCGGCGGCCACGGCCCGCTGCGCCGATCCGGCGGCGACCGTCAGGCCGGTGATCAGGCAGAGCCCGATCATCAGGGCCGATGCGGTGGCGGCGGTGCGGCGCGGGTTGCGCAGGGCGTTCTCCTTGGCGAGCTTGCCGCTCACGCCGAAGAACCGCTCGGTCAGCCGGCCCGTGAGCCCCACCACCGGGCGCGAGAGCAGCGGCGCGAGGACGATCAGGCCGAGGAGGAACAGTCCGGCGCCGAAGAGTGTCAGGAGCAGCTCCGCCTCGTCCGGCTTGTCGAGGGAGGCCACGTATCCCATGATCAGCAGCCCGAGGCCGGTCACCGCGGCGCCGAGTACGTTGCGGATCACCAGGCTCCGTACGGGAGCGGGCGCGTCGATCGTGCTCATCGCCTCGACCGGCGCGATCCGCGCGGCCCTGCGCGAGGGCAGCCAGGCGGCGAGGACGGTGACGCCGACGCCCACGGCCAGGGAGGCGATCAGCGTCGTCGGCATGACCACCAGCGGGCCCGAAGGCAGCCCCGCGCCACCGGCGTTGAGGAGCGTGGGCAGGGCGGCGGCGATACCCAGGCCGAGGACGAACCCGGCGGCGGAGGCCGCGAGGCCGAGCAGGGCGGCTTCGGCGAGCACCGACCGTACGACCTGCTCGCGCGAGGCGCCGACGGCGCGCAGCAGGGCGATCTCCCTGGAGCGCTGGGCGATCAACATGGTGAAGGTGTTGGCGATGATGAACGCGCCCACGAACAGCGCGATCCCCGCGAACACGAGCAGCGCCTTGGTGAACGAGCCGGTCACCTGGTCGAGCATCCGCGTCTGCTGCGCGGCGAGTTCGCTGCCGCTGGTCGCCGAGGCGCCCTCCTCCGGCAGCTTCTCCCGCACCGCCGTGGCCAGCCGCTCCTGGTCGGTGCCGGGCTTCGCGGCGATGACGAACTCGTCGTAGTGGCCGGGCGAGACGAAGAGCTTCTGCGCGGTCGCCGTGTCGAAGAGCGCGAGGGTGCCGCCCGCCGTGACCCTCGGGTCGTCGGTGGAGACCAGGCCGACCAGCTTCTTGGTCAGGGCGGGCCCGTCGACCGCGAGACGGACCGTGTCGCCGATCTTGTATCCGGCCTTCTCGGCGGTCACGTCCGCGAGCGCGATCTCGTCCGGGGCGGCGGGTCCGCGGCCGCTCACGAGCGGATGGCGCGGGTCCTTGCCGTCCTTGCCCGGCGCGTAGTTGACCGCCAGGTTCTGCCAGTTGGTGTCCGCGCCGACCGGCCGGCCGTCCTTCGCGGCGAGCGTGGCGCGCCCGTTCACCGTCGGCCGTACGGATTCGACGCCGGGCACCTGCGCGAGCCGCCCGGCGAGCCCGTCGTCGAGGACGGTCACGCGCTTGCCGGACTCGGGGACCGGATCGCCGGGCAGGTGCTCGGCGTTCACGGAGACGGCGACGCCGTCGAGGCTCTTGCTGTACGCGCCGCGGAAGGCGCCGGCGACGGTGTCGCCGAAGACGAGCGTGCCGGAGACGAAGGCGACGCCGAGCAGCACGGCGAGCGCGGTCATCACAAGCCGGGCTTTGTGCGCCAGAAGGTTGCGTAGGGCTGTTCGCAGCATGGAAGGACGTCCTGGAGAGGTACGGATGGTGGGGCGGAGGAGGCGCCGGCAGGCCGGGCGCGACTCAGTTCGTCCGGGCGCGGCCCTCGAACTGCCGCATCCGGTCGAGGACCGCGTCCGCGCTCGGCGCGTGCAGTTCGTCGACGATCCGGCCGTCGGCGAGGAAGACCACCCGGTCCGCGTACGAGGCGGCCACCGGGTCGTGCGTGACCATGACGACGGTCTGCTCCAGGCTGTGCACCGACTCCCGGAGGAAGCCGAGTATCTCCGCGCCGGTCCGCGAGTCGAGGTTGCCGGTGGGCTCGTCCGCGAAGACGATCTCCGGCCGCCCGGCGAGCGCCCGCGCCACCGCCACCCGCTGCTGCTGGCCGCCGGAGAGCTGTGCGGGCCGGTGGGTCAGCCGGTCGGCGAGGCCGACCGTGCGCACGATCCGGTCGAGCCAGGCCCGCTCCGGGCTGCGGCCCGCGATGGCCATCGGCAGCGTGATGTTCTCGTACGCGGTGAGGGTGGGCAGCAGGTTGAAGGCCTGGAAGACGAAGCCCACCTTGTCCCGCCGCAGCCGGGTCAACTCCCGGTCCCGCAGGGCGGTCAGCTCCACCTCGCCGATCCGTGCCGAGCCGGAGGTGACCGCGTCGAGGCCGGCCATGCAGTGCATCAGCGTCGACTTGCCCGAACCGGACGGGCCCATGATCGCGGTGAACCGCCCGCGCCCGAACTCCACGTCCACGGCGTCGAGCGCCACGACCCGGGTCTCCCCCTCCCCGTACACCTTGCTGAGGCCGGTGGCACGGGCGGCCGCGGTGGCGGCGGGGACGGGGACAGGGGCGTCCGGGGTTCGGGCGGCTGCGTACGGCATGGGAGGGCTCCTGGACCGGGGGGAGGGAGGGACGGTGGCTGTTCATGCCGACCGCGGACGGCGACAACGTGAACCTGAACCCATCGTCGGCCCGCCGGCCTGCCCGGATCGTCGCTCTCAGGGCGTGCTTCGGCGCTCTGCCGAAGGTCAGGGACGTGCCATGCCGTAGTCCTGCGGGAGGAGGCCCGGCGGACCCCGCGGGGACCGCAACTCCATGGCCCGGCGCGAGAGGCGCTGTGTACAGTGAGGGGGTCTGCGCACCGGGCAACCGCCGGGCGCTGCGCCCCCTTAGCTCAGTTGGCCAGAGCGGCTGTCTTGTAAACAGCAGGTCGTCGGTTCGATTCCGACAGGGGGCTCGCATGGGAACGAAGGCCCTGCCACCGTCCGAGGAAACCCTCGGCGAGGCGGGGCCTTCGGCGTTGTCCCGGAGTCCGTCCAAAGACAGAGGCGGACGAGGATCCGTCTCGGCGTGTTCTTGATCCGCCGGGGTCTTCCGGCCGGGGTCTTCCGGGCTTCCGGGCTTCCGGGCTTCCGGGAGCCGGCGATCGGCTTCGGCCCGCGCGGTGGGTCAGCTTTCACCCGCCGTCGCCGAGGGGGCGGAGTGCGTGCTGAGCCAGTCCTGGAGTTCCCGGTGGCGAAACTGGTAGGCCACACCGGAGACCCGCAGGAGTCCTGCCTCGTAGGCCCAGTGCAGGAACGCACCGAGACGCCAAGGCAGCCGGCCCCGGACACAGCACAGGAAGACCAGGTAGCGGCGCCCGGTCACGGCGAGCACGTTCAGCCCGGCCACAACGAGGACAAGACCGACCACAGGACCGACCACAAGACCGGCGACGAGGCCGAACCCGAGGCCGGCCACGAGGCCGGCCACGAGATCGTCCCGCACCGGACGGCGCGGGTCCGTCGGCGGAACAGCGCTCAAGGGTGCCGTGAGTCCGATCACGAGAGCCGCCACGAGCCCGACCACGAGCATGCTCCCGAACCCGACCGTGGGCCCGCTCCCGAGCCCGACCGCGAAACCGGCCACGAGCCTGACCACGAGCCCGCCCACAAGCACGACCACGAGCCCGCCCATGAGAGTCCGGGCGAGGTGGCGGTGGCTTCGCAGCCGCCGGAGCTGGATCGTTCGAGGCTCCGGGATGTCGGAACGGCCGGCCTGCCAGACGAATCCCAGGGCGATCAGCAGGGCCGGTACGGCGCCGAGCAACTGGACGGGTGAGAAGCCGACCGAGACCTGGTCGAGCAGCACAGCGGCGATGGCGAGGGCCAGGGGGACGGCGAGCAGGACATCGGCGGTGCGGACGCGGCGGGGACCGGCCATGGGCCACAGCCGGTGAAGGACGATGTCGGTGCCGCTTGCGGGGGCTGCGGGTGCGGGGGTGGCGAGGTGGGCGGCGAGGGCTGCGAGCCAGTGGTGGACCCGGTCGGAGCGGTAGTGGTCGGGGCGGCTGGGGTGCTGATGGGCGGCGGCGGGCAGGTAGAGGGACAGGAGATGGTCACGGACCACGCCGGGGGAGGCCAGGGTGCACAGGTGGTCGGGTGCGCGGAGGTAGGCGAGGGTGTCGGAGTGGCGTTCTTCGTAGGCGGTGACGGCCAGATTGAGGCGCCACGGAGTGTCGAGAGCGCGGGCCAGAGTGCCGCCGGGCGCGGTCGCGAGCGTCTGGATGACCAGCCGCCAGCGGTCGGGGCGGGTGCTGCGGGCGGTGAGATACGCCGCGGCCTGGCCGGGAGTGACCGGGTCGAGCTGGATGCGGGCGGCCTCACGCATCCGTAGGTCGAGGGCCGCCAGGTCCTCGTACTGGGTGGTGCGGCAGGTGAGGACGACCGGGGCGCTGCCGGTGGGGTGCTGGTAGGCGTTGAGTCCCTGCAGGGCGCGGGCCGCGCGGCGGCGGCCGGCCTCAGTGGCATCGGTGTCCATCTCGTCCAGGCCGTCCAGGACCGGCAGGATGCGGTGCCGGTCCACCAGCGCGGTCGCGTCGGCGAGGGTGATGCCCTGGTCCCGGAACTGCTGGTGGACCTGGTGCGCGAGCCATTCCGGCAACGGCCGGCCGGTGTCCCAGCCGGCCAGGGAGAAGCGGACGGGCACGGGGTCGGTGCCGGTGCGCCCGGGGTGGGTCAGCAGGCCGAGGATGAGGTCCAGGGCAAGCAGGGTCTTCCCGGCGCCCGGCTCACCGGTGATGGCCAGGCGGGCGGGATGCAGGTTCTGGTAGTAGATGACGATGTCGGTGAGACGGCCGTACGGGGCAGCACCGGCGGCGTTGTTTGCGGGTTCGGTACGCCGGTGGAAGGCCAGGTCGATGCGGTGCGCGCCTGGCCCGATCAATTGGGCACGCTGCCGGGTCTCGGCCGCGGCCACCGCGGCGGCCAGTGTCCTGACCTTCATGTCGATGTCCGCCGCGGCCTCGCTGCGGTCGGCGCGGTAGGCGGCCCAGGCCAGGTAGGCACCCGGCACGGTGGGAGCCAGCGCGATCAGCGTGGCCGACAGCCGCGCCACTTCGAACTGCCTGGACAGCCACAGCGCCAGCGCCAGCGCCGCAACCTGCAGGACTGCGTAGACGGCGGCTGGTCGGCGGGTCCGCGATCGGCTCATGGCATGCAGGCTTGCCAGTCCGCCGGGCAGCGGCCGGACGTTCCTGGCCTTCGGTTCCGGATTGTGACAAGGCACGCAGCGCCGGGCACGGTACCGAAGCCGAGTCGGACCCGGCGTCCGCCTCTGTCCTTGGGCATAGGAACGCACCGGCGGGATCACCCGCCGGGTGCACGCGTTCGCCGCCCCCACCGGCCGATACTTGACCCCATGCCCGCCCAGCCCCGGTCCGCCAGCCCGTTCGCCGCGCCCGGCGAGGACGGGCGCCGGCTGTGGCGTGCGGCCGGCGAGGCGACGGGCGGCGGCATCCTCGTCCTGCTCACGTACAGCGCGATGGCGGGGCTCGGCCACGACCTGCCGCCGCGCCACCTCGTCCCGCTCACCCTGCTCGCCCTCGCCCTCCTGGTGACCCGCCGCCGCTTCCCGGTGACGGCCGTGCTCGGCCTCGCGGCGCTGCTCGGCGCCGTCCCGTACTACGGCCTGGTCGCCGCGGCGGCCTCGTACACCGTCACCCGGCAGCTGGCCGATCCGCGGCGCCGCATCCTGCTGCTGCTCGGCGCGACCGCCCTGACCACGGCCGTCTCGGCCGCCGTCACCCCCGCCACACTGCCCGGCGGCTACAGCCCGGCCTACGGCGCCGCACTCGGCCTGGTGCTCGCCGCGACCACGATCGCCGTGCCCGGCCTCGTCGGGATCTCGGCCGGGCAGCAGGACCGCCTGGTCACGGCATTGCGGGAGCGGACCGCGGCGGCCGAGGAGGCGCGCCGGCTCGCCGACGACGCGGGCCGCAGCGAGGAGCGCACCCGGATCGCCGCCGAGATGCACGACCTGGTGGGCCACCGGCTCAGCCTGATCTCGCTGCACACCGGCGGCCTGGAGATGGCGCTGCGCGAGCAGGACCCCGAGCTGCGGGAGAGCGCGGCACAGGTGCGCCGGGCGACCCGGGACGCGATGTACGAGCTGCGTCAGATCCTCGGCGTGCTCGGCCCGTTCAGCCGCGACACCGGCACCGAGGCGCTCACCGACGCGACCGGGACGCGCGCGGACATCGAGGCGCTCGTCGAGGAGTCCGCGGGCGCGGGCCTGACCGTCGGGCTCGACTGGGAAGGCCCCGACCTCGACACGCGCGAGGCGCAGGTACGGCGCGCGGTGCACCGGGTGGTGCGCGAGGCGCTGACGAACGTCCACAAGTACGCGGCGGGCGCGGCCGTCACGGTCGAGGTCGCACACACCGCGCACGAAGTCTCGGTCCGCGTACGCAACGAGTCCACCGAGCAGCCGCCCGCCCCGGTGGTCGGCACCGGCCGCGGACTGACCGGGCTGCGCGAACGCGTGGAGCTGCTCGGCGGACGGCTCGACGCGGGGGTGCGCGCCGAGGGCGGCTTCCAGGTGTACGCGGTGATGCCCGCCGTGCCCGGTCCGGCGGGCCGCCGCCCGGCGCCGGACGCGGGGCCCGGCGGCGGATCGACGGCACTCGCCGGGATCCAGCACCGCCTCGGCACCGGCATCACCGCGCTGCTCGGGCTCGCGGGTGTGGCCGTCACGATGATGCTCGGGGTGATCCTCGTGGAGCAGGCGCGACCCACGCCCGAGTACGGCGAACCCGAGGCGATCCGCCTCGGCATGCCGAAGTCCCGGGTCGGCGAACTCGTCTACGACGCCGACGTGGTCCGCGCCGCGGCGGCGGACCGCGAACCGGCCCGCCCCGCCGGCACCAGCAGCTGCCTGTACTCCTTCGCCGACGACGAGGACGCGTACACCGCACGGGGACGCTTCGGAATCGCCCGCTACTGCTTCGGCCCCGACAACACCCTCACCACGATCGACACGTTCTCGGTCCCCCTGGTCACCGAACCGCCCACGGCGCCCGCGGAACCGACCGCCCCCACTGCCCCGACCGCACCGACTACGCCGCCCGCACCAACCGCACCGACCGCACCGACCGCACCGACCGCACCGACCAGGGAGACCCCATGACTCCGGCCGCCGACCCCTCCGTACGCGCCGAGGCGCACGCCCCCGTACGTGTGCTGCTCGCCGACGACGAGGAGATGATCCGGCGCGGGGTCGAGCTGGTCCTCGGCCATGCCGACGGCATCGAGGTCGTCGCGGAGGCGGCGGACGGCGAGCAGGCGATCGCGCTGGCGGCCGCGCACCGGCCGGATGTGGCCCTCGTCGACATCCGGATGCCGGTCCTCGACGGCCTCGCGGCGGTCCCCCGCCTCGTGGCACTGGACCCGGCCCCGAAGGTCGTCATGCTCACCACCTTCGGCGACGAGCAGAACGTGCTGCGGGCGCTGCGGGACGGAGCGGCGGGCTTCCTGCTCAAGGACGAGGGCCCGCAGGAACTGATCACCGCGGTCCGCGCGGCGGCCACGGGCGACGCGGTCCTCTCCCCCGGCGTCACGGGGACGGTCATCCGGCGCATGCTCACGGGCGGCACGTCCCCCGCACCCCCGCCCGCCGCCGATCCCCGCCTTGCCTCCCTCACGGACCGCGAACGCGAGGTGCTCGGGATGCTCGCTCGCGGCCTGTCCAACGCGGACATCGCGAGCCGCCTGGGCATCGGCGTGGGCACGGTGAAGACGCATGTCGGGGCAATCCTGGACAAGACGGAGACCACGAGCCGCGTCCAGGCGGCCCTCCTCGCCCACCAGGCGGGCATCTAGTGCCGCATCAGGGAACCTTTCGCGGCACTAGCCCCCGGCAGACTTTGCCTGCGGGGGCGCCGGTGTGACGCCGGGCCTACCCAAGCCCACCCCCCACCGGGTACGGTCACCCACAGTCCACCGACTGGACTACACCACTGCGGCCGGGGCGCCCCCAGGGCGGACCCACCGCGCCGGTGCAACCTTTACTCGGATCGTCCGGCACGTTCCTGCCGGTGAAGGGGGCCCATCACCATGGCCACTGTCTCGTTCAACAAGGCGTCCCGCATCTACCCGGGCGGCGACAAGCCCGCGGTCGACCAGCTCGAACTCGAAGTCGCCGACGGTGAGTTCCTCGTCCTCGTCGGCCCGTCCGGCTGCGGAAAGTCCACCTCCCTGCGCATGCTCGCGGGCCTCGAAGACGTCAACGAGGGCTCGATCCACATCGGCGACCGCGATGTCACCCACCTGCCGCCGAAGGACCGGGACATCGCCATGGTGTTCCAGAACTACGCGCTCTACCCGCACATGACCGTCGCGGACAACATGGGCTTCGCCCTGAAGATCGCCGGCGTCCCGAAGGCCGAGATCCGCCAGAAGGTGGAGGACGCCGCGAAGATCCTCGACCTCACCGAGTACCTGAGCCGCAAGCCCAAGGCCCTCTCCGGCGGTCAGCGCCAGCGCGTGGCGATGGGCCGCGCGATCGTCCGCGAACCGCAGGTCTTCCTCATGGACGAGCCGCTGTCGAACCTGGACGCCAAGCTCCGCGTGAGCACCCGCACCCAGATCGCGAGCCTCCAGCGCCGCCTCGGCATCACGACGGTGTACGTCACCCACGACCAGGTCGAGGCGATGACCATGGGCGACCGCGTGGCGGTCCTCAAGGACGGCCTGCTCCAGCAGGTCGACTCGCCGCGCAACATGTACGACAAGCCCGCCAACCTCTTCGTCGCCGGCTTCATCGGCTCCCCCGCCATGAACCTGGTCGAGGTCCCGGTCGCCGACGGCGGCGTGAAGTTCGGCAACTCGCTGATCCCGGTCTCGCGCGCGGCGCTCGACCAGGCCGCCGGCGGTTCGATCACGCTCGGCGTCCGGCCCGAGCACTTCGACGTCGTCGAGCAGAACGGCGAGGCCTCGAAGTCCCTCTCGAAGGAGACCGCCGACGCCCCGGCGGGCCTCGCCGTCACGGTCAACGTCGTCGAGGAGCTCGGCGCCGACGGCTACGTCTACGGCACCGCCGAGGTCGGCGGCGAGCAGAAGGACCTCGTGGTCCGCGTCAGCGGCCGCGCGGTCCCGGAGAAGGGCTCGACGCTGCACGTGGTCCCGCGCCCCGGCGAGACCCACGTCTTCTCCACCGGCACGGGCAAGCGCCTCTCCGACTGACGCCCACCGCACCCCCGACCCCGGAACGGCCCCGCACTCCACCGTGCGGGGCCGTTCCCGTACGCGGCCGAGGCATCGCCCCGCGCAGCCGTCCGACGGATCACCCCACGCAGCCGGCCGACGCGACCTCTCCACGCGGCCGGTCGGCGCAGTGTCTGCCGCACCCGGTCGGCGGATCCCCGCATAGCCCGAAACACCGCCTATTTCGACCCACGACGTCAACACGGGATTCGAAAGGCCGACTCGAACCATCCCTCATTACGGTGACCAAATGTCGCCAAATCATCACTCGCCGCTACTCTCACTCGCGTGACGCACTCCTACACCCACACCTCCCGGCGGCACCGGCAGGGTCCCGCCCGCCGCATCGGCCGCACGCTCGCCCTGGTGCTCCCCGTGGTCCTGGTGCTCTCCGGCACGCTCGCGGTGGCAAGCGTCAACTGGACGGGCGCCACTGGCTCGACGCTGACCACGGCCTCCCAGGACATCTCCGAACCGGCCAAGGCCCGCGCCCCGCAGGATGTACTCCGGGACGCGCTCCTGGTCGAGCTGCAGCAGAAGGATCCGGGCATCGCGCTGACCCATCTCCAGCAGGAGGTGGACCGGCGTCCCTCGCTCACCAAGCACTGCGTCTCGATCGCCCGCGCGCTCGGCCGCGCGGCCGTCGAGCACTACGGTCCGGCCCGCGCCCAGTCCTTCGCCCGCCCGGTCTGCGACACGGCCTTCGCGGCGGGGGTCGCGGAGTCCGTCTGACTCCGCACGGGTACGGCGCCGTCGCCTGTCCGGCGCCTTACTCCGCTCCGGCGCCGTGGCGTACCACGGCGCCGGTGTCGTGTTCCGCGCCCGCCCCGGCGCCGTGAGCGGCCGGGTGCCGCAGCCCGCCGCCCCGCGCCGTCGCCCGGGGCGGGCGTCGGCATGCCGTGCACCGGCGCATAAAGTGCGGCCATGACCACCACCGCGCCCTGCGCGACCCCGACCCAGGCCGTCGTCCTCGCCGGCGGCCAGGGCTCGCGCCTTCGCCCGTACACCGACGACCGGCCCAAGCCGATGGTCGAGATCCCCGGCACGGGGACCCCGATCATCGGCCATCAGCTGTCCTGGCTCGCGGAGGAAGGCGTCACCGACGCCGTCGTCTCCTGCGGGCATCTCGCGGAGGTCCTCCAGGACTGGCTCGCGACGGCCGATCTGCCGCTGAACGTCACGACGGTCGTCGAGAAGGAGCCGCTCGGGCGCGGTGGCGGGCTGAAGTTCGCGGCCGCGCATCTGCCGCATCCCGAGCAGAGCTGGTACGCGACCAACGGGGACATCTGGACGCGGTTCTCGCTGCGGGCGATGGCCGAGTTCCATGCGGAGCGGGACGCCACGGCGACGCTGGCGCTGGCCCGGCCGCGTATCCCCTGGGGGGCCGTCGAGACCGACGCGTTCGGTCACATCACGGACTTCATCGAGTCGCCTCCGACGTCGTACGAGGTGAATGCGGGCGTGTACGTGTTCGCGCCGGAGTTCGCCGGGCTGCTGCCCTCGGTCGGGGACCATGAGCGCACGACGTTCCCCCAGCTGGCGCGCGGGCGCCGACTGGCCGGGTATCCGATCCCGCAGGGTGCGTACTGGCGCGCCATCGACACGGCGAAGGACCTCACGGAGGCCGCCAAGGAGCTTGCTGCCCTGCGCCGCTGAGCTTGGCGGGGGGGGGAGCGCTGCGCAGTGCCTGCCCGGCGGGGGTGCCGCTGTGCCCACCCGTGCCGCCCTGCGGCACGACTGCCCACAGCTGGGTGGAGGGTGGGGGTGGGATACGCCCTGCAGCACCGCTGCCCACAGCTGGGTGGGGAGAGTAGGAGCGGGAAGCGCAAGGGGCCCGGCACGACGTACTTCGTACGCGTGCCGGGCCCCTTTGGCGTAGGCCGTGGGTTCAGCCGCCCAGAAGGCCGCCCAGGAGGCCGCTCGGCGGCTCCTCCTCGCCGCCCGGGCCACCCGAGGAGCCGCCGTCGGTCCCGCCGGTGGGACCGCCCGTGTCCGCCGGCGGCGGGGGCGGAGCCGGCTGCTGGGGCTGATCGCCCGTCCCCGCCGTCTCACTGGGCTGCTGCCCCGCCCCTGCGGTGCTGGACTCCCGGGGCGCCGCCCCGGGCGCGGAGGTCGCGGACTCGGCCGGCGGCTCGGAGGTCGCACCGGCGGTCGGCGAACTGGACGCCGACGGGCTCTCGGACTCCCGCCGCGTCTCGGACTCGCTCGGCAGCGGCGAGCCGGGCAGTTCGTTGCGCGGCGGCTGCCCCGGCCCGGGGACCGTGACGGTCCCGGCACTGCGCACCGCCCCGCCGAGCAGCGCACCGATGAGCAGCGCGGCCCCGATGACGAACATGCCGATGAGCAGCCTGCGGCGCAGCACCCAGCGCCGCAGTTCCCACAGCGCGGCGCGCGGCCCGAGCCTGCGCCAGGCCTCGCTCATGAGCCGCCCGTCGACCGAGTACACCGGCGCGCCGGCGATGATCAGCGGCGACCAGGCGGCCAGGTAGATGATGTCCGGCGCGTCGTACACCGGCACGGTCTTCCAGCTCACGGTGACGAGCAGCGCCGCGGAGAGCAGCGCGCCGACCACGGCGGCGGCCCGCTGCCACAGCCCGAGCACGGTCAGCACGCCGACGATCACCTGCAGGAAGGCGATGACCAGGCCGGCCCCGACCGGGTGCTGCAGCGCGAAGTCCCGCAGCGGCTCGGCGGCCGCCCAGGGGTGCAGCGAGTTGAGCCACTTGACCATGGATCCGCGTTCGCCGCCGTCGAAGTAGACGGGGTCGCAGAGCTTGCCCATGCCCGCGTAGATGGAGATGAAGCCGAGGAAGATGCGCAGCGGGAGCAGTACGACGCCGAGGTTGAGCCGACGGCCCGGGTAGTACGCGTGCTTGACCGGGTCGGCGCCTTGGCGCCGGGGTGTCCCGCGGCCGGTGTCCTCCTCGGGCTCCTCGTCCTCGTCCTCGTACGCGCCGGCGGCGGTGCCCGTCTCGTCCCTGAAGTACTCGTCGTACGCGCTGTCGAGGGCGGAGACCGCCGGCATCAGCCGCGTCGACTCGCCGGCGGGCTCGCGGGGGCCTACGACCTGGGGCGTCTCGACGGTCTTCTCGGTGTCGAGCTCCTCGTCGATCCCGTCGAGGCCGGTGACGCCGACGCGCGGGATGACCTGCGTGGCCGCGCCGTCGCCGAAGTCCTCGGCCGGATGCCGTACTTCGGCCTTGCGGGCGGCCTGCAGCAGCCCCGCGGCGGCGAGGTCGCCGCCCGCGCTGCGGCCGCTCCACACGACGGGCGTGCGGCGCCGCACGGCGGCGGCGCCTGCGGCGCCCGCGACCGCGGGGATCAGGCCGGCGCTCGTGGCGATACGCGGCGATCGGGGCTGTTGCGCGCCGGGGAGCTGCACGCGGAAACTCGCGTGATTGACGATGACCTGCGCCGGGTCGCAAGGCACCTTCACCATGCTCAGCGCGGGAGCGTCGTCGAATCCCGTGCGGGGTGTTCTGGTGTCCACACTCATCTAACCGAGTGACGTCACCTTAGGACACTGCTTTGACCCCGCGGATCTGTCCGTGACAGGTCAAGACTCCCCCAGGAACCGCGCGACCGGGCCGCCCGACCCCGGCAGCAGGGCCCGGGAATCCGGCGCCGGAGCCCGAAACCCCGGCGCGGAGATCGCTCAGCCCCTGCGCCGCGCCGCCTCGTACAGCACGACTCCCGCCGCCACACCGGCGTTCAGGGATTCCGCGCCACCCGGCATCGGGATCCGGACGAGGAAGTCGCAGGTCTCGCCGACCAGCCGGGACAGGCCCTTGCCCTCGCTGCCGACCACGACGACCACCGGCCCTTCGAGCGCCTCCAGCTCACCGACCTCGTGCTCCCCGTCGGCCGCGAGACCGACGACCACGAGACCGGCCTTCTGGTACGACTCGAGCGCGCGCGTCAGGTTCGTGGCGCGGGCGACGGGCGTACGGGCCGCCGTGCCGGCCGAGGTCTTCCACGCACCGGCCGTCATCCCGGCCGCGCGCCGCTCCGGTACGACCACACCGTGGCCGCCGAAGGCGGAGACGGAGCGTACGACCGCACCCAGGTTGCGCGGGTCGGTCACGCCGTCGAGCGCGACGATCAGCGGCTCCTCGCCCTCGTCGAAGGCCGCGGCGGCCAGGTCCTCGGGGTGCGCGTACTCGTACGGCGGGACCTGGAGCACGAGCCCCTGGTGGTTGAGGCCGTTGGTCATCCGGTCGAGCTCGGGGCGCGGCGCCTCCATGAGGTTGATGCCGCCGCGCTCCTGCGCGAGGTTCAGGGCCTCGCGCACGCGCTCGTCGTTGTCGATGAACTGCTGCACGTACAGCGTCGAGGCGGGCACGCCCTCGCGCAGCGCCTCGACCACCGGGTTGCGCCCGACGACCAGCTCCGAGGTGCCCTTGCCGCCGCGGCGGGCGACGGGCCTGCGGGCGGCCTGCTTGGCCTTGGCGTTGGCGATGCGGTTCTTCTTGTGCTTCTTGCGCGCCTCGGCGGGGGGCGTGGGGCCCTTGCCGGCAAGGGCGCGGCGCCCCTTGCCACCGCTGCCGACCGTCGCGCCCTTCTTGTTGCTGGTGCGGCGGTTCCTGCGCTGGCTGTTCCCGGCCATGACCTACCTGTTTCTGCGTCTGCTGCGAAGTTCGTGCGTATGAATGTGCGGATGGAGGTGTGTAGAGACGTGCGCATGTGGGCGCGTACGTATATGAAGTGTGCCGCCCGGCGGACCGGGCGGCACATCCTGTCTGCTCAGCGCGCGCCGAGTGTCCAGCGCGGTCCGTCCGGCGAGTCCTCGATGACCAGGCCCGACTGCTGCAGCTGGTCCCGGATGGCATCCGCCGCGGGCCAGTCCTTGCGGGAGCGGGCCGCCTCCCGCTGCTGCAGCACCAGGCGTACGAGAGTGTCGACGACGCCGTGGAGATCCTCGCCGCGGTCCGACTCACCGGCCCAGTGCGGGTCGAGCGGGTCGAGGCCGAGGACGCCGAGCATGGCACGCACCTCGGCGAGGCGGGCCACGGCGGCTTCCTTGTCGTCCTCGGCAAGGGCGCTGTTGCCGTGCCGGACCGTGGTGTGCACGACGGCGAGCGCCTGCGGGACGCCCAGATCGTCGTCCATGGCCTCGGCGAAGGCCTGCGGCACCTCGGCCGCCGGCTCGACGGGACCGGCCTTCTCCACGACCCGCTGCACGAAGCCCTCGATCCGCGCGAAGGCGGACTCGGCCTCGCGCAGGGCCTCCTCGCTGTACTCGATCATCGAGCGGTAGTGCGGGGTGCCGAGGTAGTAGCGAAGGACGATCGGGCGCCACTTCTTCGTCATCTCGCCGACCAGGACCGAGTTGCCCAGCGACTTGGCCATCTTCTCGCCGGACATCGTCACCCAGGCGTTGTGCAGCCAGAAGTTCGCGAAGTCGTCGCCGTACGCCTTGGCCTGGGCGATCTCGTTCTCGTGGTGCGGGAAGATCAGGTCCAGGCCGCCGCCGTGGATGTCGAACGCCCTGCCCAGGTACTTGTGCGCCATCGCCGAGCACTCCAGGTGCCAGCCCGGACGGCCACGGCCCCACGGCGTCTCCCAGTCGGGCTCACCCGGCTTGCTCGCCTTCCACATGGCGAAGTCGCGCGGGTCGCGCTTGCCGGTGATGCCTTCCTCGGCGGGCTGGCGCAGGTCGTCGAGGTCCTGGTTGGACAGCTCCAGATATCCCTCGTACGAGCGCACGTCGAAGTAGACGCTGCCGTCCGCCTCGTAGGCGTGACCGCGCTCGATCAGGCCGCGCATCATCTCGATCATCTCGGTGATGTGGCCGGTCGCCCGCGGCTCGTACGTGGGCGGCAGGCAGCCGAGCGCGTGGTAGCCGTCGTTGAACGCGCGCTCGTTCTCGTAGCCGATCGACCACCAGGGCCTGCCCTGCTCGGCGGCCTTCGCGATGATCTTGTCGTCGATGTCCGTGACATTGCGGATGAAGGTCACGTCATAGCCGCGGTACGTGAACCAGCGGCGCAGGATGTCGAAGTTCAGGCCGGAGCGGATGTGCCCGATGTGCGGGGCGGCCTGCACGGTCGCGCCACACAGGTAGATCGAGACACAGCCCGGTGTGAGCGGGGAGAAGTCACGGATCTGCCGGGCGCTGGTGTCGTACAGGCGAAGAGTCACGGCATCAAGGGTAACCTCAGCGCCGTCGCCGTCAGGCTCGTACGACGAGTGCCGTCGCGATCGCGGCCAGGCCCTCGCCGCGGCCGGTGAAGCCGAGGCCGTCCGAGGTGGCGGCGGACACCGAGACCGGTGCTCCCGCAGCGGCCGAGAGGACCTTCTGCGCCTCCTCCCGCCGCTTGCCGATCTTCGGGCGCGCGCCGACGACCTGCACCGCCACGTTCCCGATCTCGAAGCCCGCCGCGCGGACGATCCGGGCGGCCTCCGTCAGGAGCGTGACGCCCGAGGCGCCGGACCACTCGGGCCGGCCGGTTCCGAAGTGCTGCCCGAGGTCGCCGAGCCCGGCCGCCGAGAACAGCGCGTTGCACGCGGCGTGCGCGACCACGTCCGCGTCGGAGTGCCCTTCGAGGCCGGGACCGGAGTCCTCCCACAGCAGGCCGCCGACCCACAGCTCGCGGTCCTCGTCGGCCGAGAAGGCGTGGATGTCCGTGCCGATGCCGACCTGCGGGAGTCCGGCGCTACGGGGTGTCGCGGGCGCCGGGGGCTGCGGACCCGCGCCCGTCGCTGCGGAAGCCGTCGTCTGCTCGGTCTGCTCAGTACCCATCGTTCTTCCTCCTGCGCGCGAGTACGGCCTCGGCGAGCACCAGGTCGAGCGGGCGCGTCACCTTGAACGCCTCCTCGTGCCCGGGTACCACCACGACGGGCAGGCCCAGCTGCTCCACCATGCTCGCGTCGTCGGTCACGTTCTCGGTGACGGTCTCGTGGGCGCGTACGAGCGTGGCCCGCTCGAAGCCCTGCGGGGTCTGCACGGCGCGCAGCCGGGCGCGCGCGGGGGTGGCGAGGACCGGCTCGGGTCCGCCGGCGGAGGGCTCGACCTCCTTGACGGTGTCGGCGAGCGGCACCGCGGGCACGACCGCGGGCGCCCCGTCCCGTACCGCCTCGATCACCGCGTCCACGGTGTCGACCGGCACCAGCGGCCGGGCGGCGTCGTGCACGAGCACGGTGTCGAAGCCGGGCGGCAGCGCGTCGAGGCCCGCCTTGACGGAGTCCTGGCGGTTCTCGCCGCCGGGGACGACCAGGACGTCGGTCCGCTCGGGCAGGGTGTGCGCGTCGAGCATGGCCCTGACCTCGGCGGTGCCGTCCGCGGGCGCCACGATGACGACCAGGGAGACGGCCCGCGAGGCCGCCATGGCCCGTACGGCGTGGATGAGCATCGGCGTACCGCCGAGCGTGCGCAGTGCCTTCGGGGCGCCGGGGCCGAGCCGCACCCCGCGGCCGGCCGCGGGGATCACCGCGGCGGTGCGGGCGGGCGCGGGCGTACTCCGGGGGGCTTCGGGTGATTCGTCTGACATCAGGTCCGCGTTCAGGTTTGTGTCCTCGGGAGACTTGGGTATGGCCACACCGTGCCGGGCGCGAGGCCTTGACCGCGACCCCTTCCGTGACACGCGGTCGAGCATCTGGGTGCCAGTGCCCGGACCCGGCACACAGCAGCGAGCAAGCAGCAGTGAACAGGGCGGGGACGGGCGTGCGCAGATGCCCGGAAGCGATCCGGAATACAGACGCCCTGAAGCGACCGGAATCACAGCACGCGACATCAAGGAGCCCGCCGACGCGCATGCCGCAGTGCCCGGCAGCCGGGTCTGGGACCGGCCGACGGGCACCGCGGCATCATCGTGCAGGCCTTGGCGTGCCTGCAGTCAGCTCGCCTACAGCCTGTGGGCCGATCGGGTGATCGCCCGCATTCTTCGCGTCAGGACGCGAGGACCTCGTCGAGCAGGGCCTCCGCCTTGTCCTCATTGGTGTTCTCCGCGAGCGCGAGCTCGCTCACCAGGATCTGCCGTGCCTTCGCGAGCATGCGCTTCTCGCCGGCCGAGAGGCCGCGCTCACGCTCACGACGCCACAGGTCGCGCACGACCTCGGCAACCTTGATGACGTCGCCGGAGGCGAGCTTCTCAAGATTCGCCTTGTAGCGACGGGACCAGTTCGTGGGCTCCTCCGCATACGCCGTGCGCAGCACCTCGAAGACCCGGTCGAGTCCGTCCTGACCGACCACATCGCGCACGCCGACGAACTCCGCATTGTCCGCTGGCACACGAACAGTCAAGTCGCCCTGGGCGACCTTCAGCACCAAGTAGGTCTTGTCCACGCCTTTGATCTGACGAGTTTCGATGGCCTCGATCAGCGCGGCCCCGTGATGGGGATAGACCACGGTGTCGCCAACCTTGAACGTCATGTGACAGGTACCCCTTCCGTGGCTATCCAGGGTAACACGAGAACGGCGTGTTCTGAATGGCGTTTTCGCAGGTCAGGGCATATCTCGGGGCTTGACAACTGCAACAGGAACGTGCTGCGGGGCCTTTGTGGAGGCAGGTATTCGCAGGTCGGAGCGGCTGTTCCGGGAAGCCGAAACACACCCGTCCCCGAGCCTCCGCACACCCGCCGAGAGGCCGAACGTCCCGGTTTGCACACTGCCGGTTGGCCCGGCTCCGCTACTCCGTTCGGTGAGTCGAGAGGTGTACGGGGCGGGTGTGACGCGTGATGCGCCGCAGGCCGGAATTGATCATTAACGGAACGGAAGTGGCGTGGAAGTGACTACCGGCACGCAGGAGTGATCAATTCTCCCCCACTTCTTCTTCGCCGGCCCTTCCACGGACCTTCCACGGCGCTCTCCGCCTTACCCGGGAATTCGGTCCGGCGCGAGGTGAGGAGAATGCGTGAAAGCCGAACGAGAGCGAAGAGCGGGAGCCGGAGAGCGATACCCCGTACGGCCGACCGCCGGTGAGCTGGGAGCCTCGGGGGCGGGTCGGGTGCGGCAGGCCGACGGGCGGTCGGTAACCTAAGGCCGCTGACAGACTTTTAGGGCAGCTTTACCGCCGTCCGTACCACCCGTGTCCGCCCCACGCATCAAGGAGTTGCGCCCGCCGTGAGCCGCAGCCTTCGACGCGGCGCCATCGCCGCCACCGCCCTCGCGTTCTCGATCGCCACGCTCTCCGCGTGCGGTGCCGGTAACGACGCCCAGACCCTCGGCGTCCGCCCGGACAACGCCGCGACCTCCGTCGACAACGGCAAGGTCAAGATCCAGAACGCCCTGGTCATCACCCAGCCCGACGTGGAGGCGACCGGCCCCGCCGCGATCTCGGCGACGATCTTCAACAACGGCACGACGGCCCAGACGCTGGAGTCCGTCGAGGTCGAGGGTGCCTCCGGGGAGGTCGAGCTCAAGGCCGCCAAGGGCGGCTCGCTGTCCATCCCGGCCGGCGGCTCGCTCATCATCGGCGGCAAGGACAACGCCACCGCGATGCTCGCGGACGGCCGTGAGTCCGTGCAGGACGGCGATGCGCAGAAGGTGACCTTCAAGCTCAGCGAGACCGGTGACGTGACGTTGAAGGCCTTCGTCGTGCCCGCCACCAGCTACTTCAGCGAGTGGGGTCCCGAGGAGGTGCCCCAGGCTCCGGCGGCCGAGGACTCGGAGCCCACCGAGGCCGAGGGCTCCGAGGAGCCGACGGACGGCGCCTCCGGTGAGCCCACGGAGGAGGCTTCCGAGGGCGCCGAGGGCCACGGCGCGACGGGTGAGCCCGCCACCGGTGGCGAGGAGACGGCTGCCGGTCACTGACCAGCGCACAGACGTGAAGGGGGGCGCCCGCCGAACCGGCGGGCGCCCCCCTTCACGTGCGGGCGGCCTACGGCTCGAACTTGTAGCCGAGGCCCCGGACCGTCACCAGGTAGCGCGGTGCGCCCGGGTCGGGTTCGATCTTGGCGCGGAGGCGCTTCACGTGGACGTCCAGGGTCTTCGTGTCGCCGACGTAGTCCGCGCCCCAGACCCGGTCGATCAGCTGCATGCGGGTCAGCACCCGGCCCGCGTTGCGCAGCAGCATCTCCAGCAGGTCGAACTCCTTGAGCGGCAGGTCCACCTTGCCGCCGCCGACCGTCACCACGTGCCGGTCCACGTCCATCCGCACCGGTCCGGCCTCGAGGGCGGCCGGGGTGACCTCCTCCGGCTCCCCTCGGCGGCGCAGGACGGCCCGGATGCGGGCCACCAGCTCACGTGAGGAGAAGGGCTTGGTTACGTAGTCGTCGGCTCCTATCTCCAGGCCGACCACCTTGTCGATCTCGCTGTCCTTCGCCGTGACCATGATGACCGGCACATTGGACCGCCCGCGCAGCTGGCGGCAGACCTCGGTGCCGGGCAGGCCGGGAAGCATCAGATCGAGAAGGACGAGGTCGGCGCCGTTGCGCTCGAACTCGTCGAGCCCGTCGGGCCCGGTGGTCGCGATCGCGACCTCGAAACCCTCCTTACGGAGCATGTAGGACAGGGCGTCGCTGAAGGATTCCTCATCCTCGACGACGAGCACTCGGGTCACGGAAGGACCTCCGGGGCAGGCAGGGGCTCGCGGTTCGCGCGAGCGTCGGGGTGGTTCACAGCGGTGTCGTGCTTGGGGTGGTGGTGCGTGGGTTCCGCCGTGTCCTCGGCGGTTTCGGTGGAGCGCTTCCGGCCGCGGACCGAGCCCGCCTCCGGGAGCCGGAGCGTGAAGGTGGAGCCCTGGCCCTCCGAGCTCCACACGGTCACCTCGCCGCCGTGCGAGGCGGCGACGTGCTTGACGATGGCGAGTCCGAGCCCGGTGCCGCCGGTGGCCCGGGAGCGGGCCGGGTCGACGCGGTAGAACCGCTCGAAGATGCGGTCCTTGTCCTTCTCGGAGATGCCGAGCCCCTGGTCGGTGACCGCGATCTCTATGAGATCGCCGCCCGGGGCGGTCACCCGTCGTCCGGCTATGCCCACCCGCGTACGGGCGGGGCTGTAGTTCACGGCGTTCTCGACGAGGTTGCCGAGGGCGGCGGCGAGCTGCCCCCGGTTGCCCCAGACGTACAGGTCGGCGGTGCCTCCGGCGGCCATGGTGATCTGCTTGGTGCCGGCCTGGTGGCGGCAGCGGTCGATGGCCTCGGCGACCAGCTCGTCCACGCGTACGGGCTCGGCGTCCTCCAGCGGGTCGTCGTTCTGGACGCGGGAGAGGTCGATGAGTTCCTGGACCAGGTTGGTGAGGCGGGTCGCCTCGATCTGCATCCGTCCGGCGAAACGCTCGACCGCCTCCGGGTCGTCGGCGGCGTCCATGACGGCCTCGGAGAGCAGGCTCAGGGCACCCACGGGGGTCTTCAGCTCATGGCTCACGTTCGCGACGAAGTCGCGCCGTACCGCCTCGATCCGGCGGGCCTCGGTCAGGTCCTCGACGAGCAGCAGCACGAGCCGGGAGCCGAGCGGGGCGACACGGGCGGAGACCGCGAGGGCCTCGCCGCGTCCGGTGCCCCGGCGCGGCAGGTCCAGCTCGACCTGGCGTATCTCGCCGTCGCGGCGGGTGTCGCGGGCCATCTGGAGCATCGGTTCGACGGCGAGCCTTCCGCCGCGTACGAGACCCAGGGCGTACGCCGCCGAGCTGGCCTTGACCACGGCGTCACCCTCGTCGAGGACCACCGCGGAGGAGCGGAGCACGGACAGGACCGTGTCCACGCCGGGCGGGAGCACGGCCTCGGTGTGCAGGGAGGTTCTGGTGGGGCGTTTGAGGTCGCGTTCGCTCCAGCGGAACGCCAGCATGGCGATCACGCCGGTGCACACCCCGGCGATCGCCGCCGCTGCGGCGACCGCCGCGTTCACGTCCATGCATCCAGGTTAAGCAGGGGTTCAGGACCCGCCACAGCCGTCGAGGTGTCTGCTCGGACACTCGTCGCCGAGAGTTCACCATCGGTAGGCCACTGGTTCATTTGGGTGGCCGGTCCGCGGCGATGCGTCCGGTACGCGGGGTGTGCGGGGCGCTCAGGGGGCCGCACACGGTGCCCAGAGTTCACCTTCGTGAAAGAGATGGTTCACATGGGGTGCCGGTCCCGGTCGCGTTCCGGCCCGACCGTGGGAGCGTGGGGTCAGGAGCCAAGCCCCAACCCCTACGCCGAACCCCGGCACGTATCGCCGACCCCGGCACGTATGCAGAGAGGGACTATCCATGCGGGACGCGTACCACGAGGAACTCGATTCGATCGGCGAAGGCCTCGTCGAGATGGCCCGGCTCGTCGGATCGGCGATCGGGCGCGCGACGACGGCGATGCTCGACGCCGATCTGAAGCTCGCCGAGAGCGTGATCGCCGCCGACCAGAAGGTCGACGACCTGCAGCACGAGCTGGAGGCGCGCGCCATCGCCCTGCTCGCGCGCCAGCAGCCCGTCGCCACCGATCTCCGTATCGTCGTCACCTCGCTGCGGATGAGCGCCGACCTGGAGCGCTCCGGCGACCTCGCCCAGCACGTCGCCAAGCTCGCCCGGCTGCGTTTCCCGGAGCGGGCCGTGCCGCACGACCTGCACGCCACGATCCTGGAGATGGGGCAGCTCGCGCAGCGGCTCATGGCGAAGGCCGCCGAGGTCATCATCACCAAGGACGTCGACCTCGCCATGCAGCTGGAGCACGACGACGACGAGATGGACCTGCTGCACCGCACCCTCTTCCAGCACCTCATCGACGAGCGCTGGAAGCACGGCATCGAGACGGCCGTCGACGTGACACTGCTCGGCCGCTACTACGAGCGCTTCGCGGACCACGCGGTCTCGGTGGCCAAGCGCGTGGTGTACCTGGTGACGGGCGAGCACGCGGACGAGCTGCAGCAGGGTGCGGGGGCGCAGCCGGTCGAAGGCGCGTGAGGCGGTCGCGCCCGTCGCAGACGCGTGAGGCGATCGCGCCCGTCGCAGACGCGTGAGGCGATCGCGCCCGTCGCAGACGCGTGAGGCG
>NZ_JBLMKT010000040.1:0-68007 GCF_047779955.1 Streptomyces lothianensis
CAGAGCAGGACTCAGAAGCCATTCCCCACCCCGCTAAAGCGGGGCGTCCCCTGGCTAGGTCCTGATGGGAGACCGCTGGCACGTCGAGGTCGACCGGGGTGTGTGCATCGGGTCGGGGATGTGCGTGACGAGTGCGCCCGAGGGCTTCCGGCTCGACACGGCGCGGCAGTCGCATCCGCAGGCCTCGGAGGTGGACGCGAACGAGGAGACGCTCACCGCGGCGGAGGGCTGCCCGGTGGAGGCGATCACGCTGACGCTGCTCGGGAGCGGGGAGGCGGTGTATCCGCCGGAGGATTAGGGGCGGGCGGGCGGCCTCCCGGTGTCCGCCCGCATCCGAACCTCGTTCGGATCTCCACAAGCGTCCGGGGCTACTCCGGAACCGTCAGCTCGATCAGCTTGCACACCGTCTCGATGTCGATCTTCACCTGGGCGATCGAGGCGCGCCCCGAGAGCCAGGTGATCAGGGCCGAGTGCCAGGTGTGCTCGATGACCCGGACCGCGGAGAGCTGCTGCGGGCTCGGGTCGTCGAGGCCCATCGCGTCCAGGATGATCGCCGTCGTCAGCCGCGAGACCGTGTCCACCTCGGGGCTCACCGAGCGGTCCGCGAAGGTGAGGGCGCGCACCATGGCGTCGGCGAGATGCGGCTCGCGCTGCATCGCGCGGAACGCCCGCATCAGCGTCTCCGCGACCCGCTCGGCGGGTGTCTCGCCGGCCGGCGGGTGTTTGCGGATCGTGCCGTGCATGTGCTGCAGCTGGTCCTGCATCGTGGCGACCAGCAGGTGCACCTTGGAGGGGAAGTAGCGGTAGAGCGTGCCCAGGGCGACCTGGGAGGACTCGGCGACCTCGCGCATCTGTACGGCGTCGAAGCCGCCGCGGCTGGCGAGCTGGGCGCTCGCGTGCAGGATGCGGCGGCGGCGGGCCTCCTGACGTTCGGTCAGGGCCGGGGTCGCACCGACGGCGCCGGATTCCATTGCTTCCGCTGTCATCTGTCCCGTTCCGCGTTCCGTGTCCGGCTGGGTGGGGGAGTGGGGAGCCCCGGGTGGGCCACAGCATGGCAGGAGCGCGGTCGTGGCGCGAATCACCTGATCCAGGCCTTCCGGTCTGCTTACCTGCCGGTAAATTCGATGCTCTTCAAGCGATCAAGTCTGAAACTTGTTCTAGGTTAGCGTCCCGGCGTAATCTCGCGGGCAATGCAGTCAGAAGGGGGCCGTGAGTGACCGCTGAGGCCATGGAGGCGGGTCCCGCGGGCCCCGTGCGTACGGCCGGTGACCGTCCGGTCTCCGGTGACCGTCGAACCCCCGATGGGCGCCCGACCGGCGGCGAGCGGCCGCTGCGGATCGCGCTGCTCACCTACAAGGGGAACCCGTTCTGCGGCGGACAGGGTGTCTACGTACGTCATCTCTCGAGGGAGCTCGCCCGGCTCGGCCATGACGTCGAGGTCATCGGGGCGCAGCCGTATCCCGTGCTCGACGAGGTCGACGACCGCGTATCGCTGACCGAGCTCGCCTCGCTCGACCTGTACCGCTCGCCCGACCCCTTCCGTACGCCGAAACGCGAGGAATACCGCGACTGGATCGACCTCGTCGAGGCCGGAACCATGTTCACCGGCGGATTCCCCGAACCGCTGACCTTCTCGCTGCGGGCCCGGCGCCATCTCGCCGCCCGCCGCGGTGACTTCGACGTCATCCACGACAACCAGACGCTCGGCTACGGCCTGTTGGGCGGACCGCGCGTGCTCGGCGCCCCGCTTGTGACGACCATCCACCACCCGATCACCGTCGACCGGCAGCTGGAGATCGATGCGGCCGTCGGCTGGCGGGAGCGGGCCGGCAAGCGGCGCTGGTACGGGTTCACGCGGATGCAGAAGCGGGTGGCGCGGCGGTTGCCGTCGGTGCTGACCGTCTCCGGGACCTCGCGGGACGAGATCGTCGAGCACCTCGGGGTGCGCGACGAGCGGATCCACGTCGTGCACATCGGGGCCGATACGGACCTGTTCTCGCCCGATGACTCGGTCGCCGAGGTGCCCGGGCGGATCGTCACGACCTCCAGCGCCGACGTCCCGCTCAAGGGGCTCGTGTACCTCGTGGAGGCGCTGGCCAAGGTGCGGACCGAGGTGCCGGACGCGCATCTCGTGGTGGTCGGCAAGCGGCCCGAGCAGGGGCCGGTCGCCAAGGCGATCACGCGGTACGGGCTTGAGGACGCGGTGCGGTTCGTCAAGGGCATCTCCGATGCGGAACTGGTCGACCTGGTGCGGTCGGCTCAGGTGGCGTGCGTGCCCTCGCTGTACGAAGGGTTCTCGCTTCCGGCGGCGGAGGCGATGGCCACGGGCACGCCGCTGCTGGCCACCACCGGTGGGGCGATTCCCGAGGTGGCCGGGGCGGACGGGGAGACATGTCTGGCCGTCCCCACCGGGGACGCGGGGGCGCTGGCCGCCGGGCTCACCCGGCTCCTTGCGGACCCGGATCTGCGGGTGCGGCTCGGTCGCGCCGGGCGTGAGCGGGTGCTGGCCAGGTTCACCTGGGCACGGGCCGCGGAGGGGACGGTGGCGCACTATCGGGCGGCGATGGCCGCGGCCGGTTCGCGTGGCGCCGTCGGGGTGCGGTGATGAGTTCGGTTCCCCCAGTCATGCGAAGCACCCACCGGTGGGTGGGCCACCCTGGCGCTTCGCCCCTTGCCCCCGATCGCGCTGAACGCGCCCGTCCTCACATGCCGGACGGGCTCAAAGAAGAAGGCAGGCCTGCGTGCTGACCGTTGACTTCTCCCGCTTCCCGCTCGCCGCAGGCGATCGTGTGCTCGATCTCGGCTGTGGGGCCGGGCGGCATGCCTTCGAGTGTTATCGGCGCGGGGCGCAGGTCGTGGCGCTCGACCAGAACGCGGAGGAGATCCGCGAGGTCGCCAAGTGGTTCGCCGCCATGAAGGAGGCCGGGGAGGCGCCCGAGGGGGCCACCGCCACCGCCATGGAGGGCGATGCGCTGAACCTGCCCTTCCCGGACGAGTCCTTCGACGTCGTGATCATCTCCGAGGTCATGGAGCACATCCACGACGACAAGGGCGTGCTCGCCGAGATGGTGCGCGTACTCAAGCCGGGCGGCCGGATCGCCGTGACCGTGCCGCGCTACGGGCCCGAGAAGGTCTGCTGGGCGCTCAGCGACGAGTACCACGAGGTCGAGGGCGGCCATATCCGTATCTACAAGGCCGAGGAACTGCTCGGCCGGATGCGCGAGGCCGGACTCAAGCCCTACGGGACGCATCACGCGCACGCGCTGCACTCGCCGTACTGGTGGCTCAAGTGTGCATTCGGCGTCGACAACGACAAGGCGCTGCCGGTGCGCGCATACCACCAGATCCTGGTCTGGGACATCATGAAGACGCGCGGCATCTCCACACTCACGCGTGCCGCCGAGCGGGCGCTCAACCCCGTGATCGGCAAGAGCTTCGTGGCGTATGCGACCAAGCCGCATCTGCCGAAGTCGACGGTGGCGGGAGCCAAGTGACCACGCCCCGGACGCAGCATCTCGTACTGCCCGGGGTCCTCACCGCCGAGCAGGCCGCGCAGACCGTCGAGGGCATCCTGGCGTGCCAGCGCGAGGACGGCGCGATCCCGTGGTTCCGCGGGCACCATCTCGACCCGTGGGACCACACCGAGGCCGCGATGGCGCTCGATGCGGCCGGCGAGCACGAGGCCGCCGAGCGGGCCTACGACTGGCTCGTACGGCATCAGCGCGAGGACGGCTCCTGGTACGCGGCCTATGCCGACGGGGACGCCGGGCAGGTGACCGACCGCAGCGCCGAGTCCAACTTCTGCGCGTACATCGCCGTCGGCGTCTGGCACCACTACCTCGCCACCGGGGACGAGGCCTTCCTGGAGCGGATGTGGCCCGCGGTGTGCGCGGCCGTCGAGTGGGTCCTCGCGCTGCAGCAGCCCGGCGGGCAGATCGGGTGGAAGCGCGAGGAGGACGGCAGGGCCGTCACGGACGCGCTCCTGACCGGCTCCTGCTCCATCCACCAGGCCCTGCGCTGCGCGCTCGCCATCGCCGAGCAGCGCGAGGAGCCGCAGCCCGACTGGGAGCTCGCGGCCGGTGCGCTCGGTCATGCGATACGCAGCCACCCGGAGCGGTTCCTCGACAAGGACCGCTACTCGATGGACTGGTACTACCCGGTCCTCGGCGGCGCGGTCACGGGCGCGGAGGCCACGGCCCGGATCAAGCAGAGCTGGGACCGGTTCGTCGTGCCCGGCCTCGGGGTGCGCTGTGTCTCGCCCAACCCCTGGGTGACCGGCGGTGAATCGGCCGAACTCGCCCTCGCGCTGTGGGTGATGGGGGAGTCCGACCGGGCCCTGGAGATCCTCAAGGCGATCCGGCATCTGCGGGATGACGGGTCCGGGCTGTACTGGACGGGTTACGTCTTCGAGGACGAGGCGATCTGGCCGCAGGAACTCACCGCGTGGACCGCGGGGGCGCTGCTGCTCGCGGTCGCGGCGCTCGGCGGGCACGAGGCCACGTGTGCGGTCTTCGGCGAAGGGCGGCTGCCGGCCGGGCTTGAGCCGGACTGCTGCGCCGGGCAGGGGGCCTGAGCTGAGAGGCTGTTGCCTTCGACTGCAGCCTCTGAGAGAGGCGGGGCCGTCACCCGGATGGGCTCGCCCTGGTGGCAGTACCCGAAGAGGCGCGTGAGTCTGCCGGGAGGGCTGCGGGTCATTCTCGTGCGCGGCCCCCGCTCCTCGTGGGAGGTCCACCGTGCCCAGCTCCGCATCCGCGGCTCCCGGCGGCATACGCCGGCCGCTGATCGTCCGTATGGCCGTCGCCCTCGCCCTGTGCGGGGCATTGCTCGCCGGGACCACGGCCTGTGGTTCGAGTGACGACGACGCGGGGGCCGAGCCGAGCGGCAGCGTCACCGGCACGGCCGAGCGGCAGAAGTTCGCCAAGACGCGGTTCGTGGCCAATGCCGGGCTCGCCGCCGGGGCCGCGTATCAGTGGATCATCAAGCCGGCGCGGGACGGCAAGTTCAAGAAGGGCGCCGACGGGCGGAAGTTCACGCTCGTCAAGGCGGGGCTGGCCGGGACGTTCGCGTACAACCGGCTGAAGGCCGCGGCGAAGAACGCGGAGGGCGACCCCCTGCTGGCGAAGGCGGTGGCGCCGCTGATGGCCGGGATCGACTCCCTCAAGGAACTGCCGTCCAAGCTGCGCAAGGGGGAAGGAGCGGACGCGGCGGCGGGTGTCTTCGACGACGTGATCAACTCGGTGAAGGACGCGGGGAACGACGCGGGGGCGCCCGTCAAGGACAAGGTGCCGTCGTTGTCCCAGCTGGGCGGCTGAGGACGACGGGGACGCCTGGGGGAGGGGCGCCTGGGGAGTGGCGCCTGGGGAGTGGCGCCGGGGTGCGACCGGAGGTCAGGCCAGCTCCGCGAGGACCCGCAGCGTCTCCAGGTCCGGGGACATCAGGAGGAGGTCCGTGACCGGGCCCTTGCGCCAGGAGGCCAGGCGGTCCGCGATGCGTTCGCGGGGGCCGATCAGGGAGATCTCGTCGGCGAAGGCGTCGGGGACCGCGAGGACCGCTTCCTCCTTGCGGCCCTCGGCGAACAGTTCCTGGATGCGGCGGGCCTCCGCCTCGTAGCCCATGCGGGCCATCAGGTCCGCGTGGAAGTTCTTCGAGGCGTGTCCCATGCCGCCGATGTAGAAACCGAGCATCGCCTTGACCGGCAGCAGCCCCGCCGTGACGTCCTCGCAGACCTGGGCCCGGGCCATCGGCGCGATCCGGAAGCCCGCGGGGAGATCCGTGAGCGAGGCCTCGTAGACGTCCGTGCGGGTCGGGGACCAGTAGAGCGGGAGCCAGCCGTCGGCGATCCGGGTGGTCTGCGCGATGTTCTTGGGGCCTTCCGCCCCCAGGAAGACGGGCAGTTCCGCCCGCAGCGGGTGCGTGATCGGCTTCAGCGGTCTGCCGAGTCCGGTGCCGTCCTCGCCCGTGTACGGGTGCGAGTGGAAGCGGCCGTCGAGGCGCACCGGGCCTTCCCTGCGCAGGACCTGGCGGATCACCTCCACGTACTCGCGGGTCGCGGTCAGCGGGCTCCTCGGGAACGGGCGGCCGTACCAGCCCTCCACCACCTGCGGCCCGGAGAGTCCCAGGCCGAGCATCATCCGGCCGCCGGAGAGGTGGTCGAGGGTGAGGGCGTGCATCGCCGTCGCGGTCGGGGTGCGCGCGGCCATCTGCGCGACCGCCGTGCCCAGCTTGATGGTGGAGGTCTGCGCGGCGATCCAGGTGAGCGGGGTGAAGGCGTCGGAGCCCCAGGCCTCCGCGGTCCACACCGAGTCGTAGCCGAGGCGTTCCGCCTCCTGTGCGAGCGCCACGTGCTCCGGTTTGGGGCCGCGCCCCCAGTAGCCGAGCGTGATCCCGAGCCGCATCCGAGCCCCCTGGCCGCCGGAGATCAACTGACGGAGCGTCAGTTGCGTGAATTCAGGGCACTGTAGAGGGTGCGGGGCGACAAGGCAACGGCGCCGGGGGCGGTTACGGCCCGGAGGGCAACTGTGGCCCGGGCCGACCGTGGCCCGGGCCGACTGCGGACCCGGGCCGACTGCGGACCCGGGCCGACTGCGGATCCGGGAACGGCGACGGCCCTCCGCCCGCGAGGGGCGAAGGGCCGTGCTGTTGTGTTGCGTGTTGCGTGTTGCGTGCAGCGTGCTGTCGCTGCGACAGTCCTCAGCCGCGCTGGATGCCCGTCGTGTCCTGAAGCACACCACGACGGCCGTCCTGGGTCTGGGCGACGAGGCCCGGGCCGCGCTGCTCGACCGCCAGGTACCAGGTACCGGGGGCGAGTTCGGCGATCGGGTTCGGGCTGCCGTCCTCGCCGTACAGCGGGCGCTGCGCCGGAACCGCGAACCAGAACGGCGAGAAGTCGCCCTGCGGCGCCGGGGTGCCCTGCTGCGGGCCGGGCTGCTGCGGGCCGGGCTGCGTGGGAGCCGGAGCGCCCTGCTGCGGGAAGCCGCCCTGCTGCGGCTGGCCCGGCTGGCCGCCCGGGTAGCCGTAGCCACCCTGCTGCGGCTGGCCCGGCTGCGGCTGGCCCGGCTGGGCACCCGGGTAGCCGTAGCCACCCTGCTGCGGCTGGCCGCCGTACTGCGGAGCGGCCGGGGCGGGGGCGCCGGCGAGCGGGGCCTGGAGGGCGGGGACGAGGTTGCTCGCGACCGCGGCGCCCGCGAGGGCCAGCGTGGCGATCAGGGCGAGGATCAGGCCGATCCCGGCCTCCAGGTCCTCACCGCCGCCGCCGAGGCTGCCCAGGCCTTCGAAGACCGCGTCGAAGGACTGCTCGAGGTCGAACATCGCGAACAGCGCGCTCAGCGCCGACGCCACGGTCAGCGTCACGCCCACGGTGCCGAGTTCGAGACCGGCCACCTTCTTGCCCGGCTGCTGGGCCCGGCCGAGGACGATGAGTGCGGCACCGAAGATTCCGGTGAGGTACACGCTCATCAGCAGGTTGCCGTTGTCCCACGCCGTGGGAATGTCGTCACCCTTGCCGTCGAACGTGTCCAGGAAGGAGGCGATGAACAGCAACACCGCTGCTGCGATCACCACGCCGTCGCCTCGTGTCAGAGAGCGGAAATTCACTTCAGGTCCTTCTTCGTCGTCGAGTCGTCGGTGGGCGTCGCTGTCGCCGGAGCGCCGGGTCGGCGGCGCGGGCAAGGTCCCATCGGCGGCCCCCCATCGTACGGAGGAGACTATCGCCCGGTCGGCCTGGGTGTCTGCTGGGTATAAAGACGCCGGATGACTGCCCGGCCCGAGATAAGGAGACACACAACCGCGGTATTGGTTCCCGAATGGATGCGGCAACATGAGCGATCCCGTACGCGTGTCCGTTCTGGAGGCCCCCGATGTCCGCGATGCCCAAGCCCGAGATCCTTGCCGCATTCGAGGCGGCCAAGGGATTCATGCCGCTTGATGAGGGTTTGGCGCTGTACGCGGCGGCCGTCGAGGCCGGTGATCTCGGGCTGCCGCTGCTCGAAGTGGGGACGTACTGCGGGCGCTCCACGATCCTGCTCGCCGACGCGGCGCGCGAGACGGGCGTGACGGCGCTCACCGTCGACCACCACCGGGGCAGCGAGGAGCAGCAGCCCGGCTGGGAGTACCACGATCCCGAGGTCGTCGACCCCGAGATCGGGCGGATGGACACGCTTCCGACCTTCCGCCGCACTCTGCACAAAGCGGGCCTCGAAGAGCATGTTGTGGCGCTCGTGGGCAAGTCGCCGCAGGTGGCGCGGGTCTGGGGAGGCTCACTCGGCTTCGTGTTCATCGACGGCGGCCATACCGACGAGCACGCCGCAGCGGACTACGAGGGCTGGGCGCCGCATCTCGCCGAGGGCGGGCTGCTCCTGATCCATGACGTGTTCCCCGACCCGGTGGACGAGTTCACCGGGCAGGCCCCGTACCGCATCTATCTCAGGGCGCTTGAGTCCGGTGCGTTCACGGAGGTCTCGGCGCACGGCTCGCTGCGGGTGCTGCGGAGGACCGGTTCCGGTCGGTGACCGGCGGCTGTCGGCCGGGCCCACGGTCACCGCGTCTCAGTCGCGCGGGATCGCCAGTTCCCGCAGCGGATCGCCGCCGTCGATGAAGAGCCGGGCGTCCGCCGTCGTCGCCAGGGCGAGGCGGCGCAGCACCTGCTCACCGGCATCCGGGTGCCGCCCGTCGAGGGCGCCGACGCGGACGGCGAACACCAGGTCGTAGGGTTCCTCATCCGGCCCGAGCACGAACTCCTCGGCCGCTGTGCGGCGCAGGCTCATCCGGCCCGCCGCGATCTCCTCCCGCGCGGCGGCCTCGGCCTGCGCGATGACGCTCGCGGACCGGTCGACGGCCAGGATGTGGCCGGTGGTGAGCCGCTCGGCCACGGCCCGGGCGGCCGCGCCGGGGCCGCAGCCGATCTCCAGGACGCGGGAGTCCGGCTGCAGCGGCAGCGCGTCCACGATCGCGGCGAGCCGCGGCGAGAGACGTACGGGCATGAGGCGGAGCATAGGTCTCGGCCGGGGCGCGCCGGGACCGTACGCGCCCGCCGCTCCCCGGCCCGCTGCCCGCGCCGGGACCGTACGCGCCCGCTGCTCCCCGGCCCGCTCCCCGCGCCGCTCACTTCGCCACGGGCGCTGCTCGTGACCCGCTGCCGCGAACGGTCAGTCGAACTGCGGCGGACGCCGGTAGCCCCAGGGTTGTGCGGACTCGATCTGCGCGCACAGTGAGATGAGCCGGTGCTCGCCTGCGGGGCGACCGGCGAGCATCACCCCGATCGGCACGCCCTCGGCGCTGCGCCCGAGCGGCAGGCTCGCGGCGGGCTGGCCGCTCGCGTTGAACGCGGCGGTGAAGCAGCTGAGGCCGGTCTGCCGCTTGGCGTCCTGGAGCGCGTCGCCCTCCTGGAACCACTCGGGTGTCGGCGGCCGGATCGCCAGGGTGGGCGTGAGCACGGCGTCGTACGGGTCCTGCGCCTCGACCGCGCGGCGCGCGGCGAGCTGACTGCCGTTCAGCGCGTCGAGGAACTTCTCGGCGGGAAGCCCGCGCCCGATCTCCCGCCACCACCGGCTGAGCGGCCGCAGGCTCTCCTCGTCCGGCGTCTTCATCAGGAGCGACTGGGTGGCCCAGATCCCGAGGAACGCATCGCGCAGGGTCTCCCCGAACGGGTTCGGGATCTCCACCACCTCGTGTCCGAGCGAGGCGAGCAGTTCGGCGGCGGCGGTGTGCGCGGCGGTGATTTCCCGGTCCACGGCGAGCTCGGGCAGCCCCGGGTCCGTATAGACACCGATCCGCAGTCGGCCGGGGTCCCGTCCGGCGTACTGCAGATACGTCTCACCCTCGGGCAGCGGCGGCGCCCAGAACGGATCGCCGGGCTGCGGCACGGCCAGGGCGTCGAGCATCGCGGCCGAGTCCCGGACCGTCCACGACAGCGGCCCCTGGATGCTGAACCCCGTCACATCGCTGCCCAGCGGGCCGTTGCTGACTCGGCCGCGCGAGGGCTTCAGGCCGAAGATCCCGCAGCAGGAGGCGGGGATGCGGATGCTTCCGCCGCCGTCGCTGCCGTGCGCGAACGGCACGAGCCCCGCGGCGACCGCGGCCGCCGCGCCGCCGCTCGACCCGCCGGCGGTGCGGCTGGTGTCCCAGGGGCTGCGGGCGGGGCCGACGAGGTCGTTGTCCGTATAGCCGGAGAGGCCGAACTCGGGGGTGTTCGTCTTGCCCAGGCTGATCGTGCCCGCCTCGCGCAGCAGCCGGACCGCGTGCGCCTCGGACCGGGGCACGAAGTGCTCGAAGGCCTTCGAACCGAAGGTGGTGCGGGCGTCCGTGGTCGCGTTCAGGTCCTTGATCGCGGTCGGTACGCCGAACAGCGGCGGCAGCGTGTCCCGCTCGCCCTTCACGAGCCGCTGCTCGGCGGAGGAGGCCTGCTCACGGGCGCTTTCCGCGGTTACGGTGAGGAACGCGCCAAGCTGTTCGCCGTACCGGGCGATCCGGTCGAGGTGGTGCTCGACGAGCTCCACCGGGCCGACCTCTCCGCTCCGTACGGCCGCGGCCTGTGCCACCGCGTCGAGCTCGTGCAATCCGGACTGCCCCATCGCGGATCCTCCTGGCTGGCGGCTGTGCTTCGACGATGACCCAGAGACTGGTGTCACGCATCACACAGCCGAGCACCGCGCCGTGTCAATACCGACCAGTTGGTAGGGCGGTTGGCGCTTGTGTCGTGTGGGGGCTTCCCGGGGCCGGACGCTAGGCTCGCGGTCGTGTCGTATGACGATCCGGATGATCCAGCTCCGCGCCCGCGCCGTCCGCTGAGGCGGGGCGGGGGTCTCGTCGCGGCCGCCGCCCTGGTCCCGGCCGCGCTCGCGGGCTGGCTGGTGTGGCAGGCGATGGGCGGCGGGGCCGGCGAGGGGCAGTCGTCGACGGCGCAGTCCGGCTCCTCGGCAGGGGCGAGCCCGACGGGTGAGGCGCCCTCGGAGGCGGCCGGCGACTCCAAGCCCTCGAAGCCCGCCGGGTCCTCGACCGCCTCGGGGTCCGCGGCTCCCTCGGAGTCCTCGAAGGCCACCAGGAAGCCCGCGCCGGGGAAGGGTCCGCTCGCCGGCAAGGTCGTCGTCATCGACCCGGGGCACAACCCGTCGAACGTCAAGCACACGAGCGAGATCGCCCGCCAGGTCGACATCGGCACCAACAAGAAGCAGTGCGATACGACGGGCACCGCCACCAACTCCGGCTACGCGGAGGCCGAGTTCACCCTCGACGTCTCCCGCCGCGTCCGCGCCCTCCTGGAGGAGCAGGGTGCCACGGTCAAGCTCACCCAGAACGCCGACCGCCCCTTCGGCCCCTGTATCGACGAGCGCGCCGAGATCGGCAACGAGGCCGGGGCCGACGCGGTCGTCTCCGTCCATGCCGACGGCTCGGGTGCGGGCAACCGCGGCTTCCACGTGATCCTGCCGGCCTCCGTCCACTCCGGCGCCGCCGACACTCGCGCGATCGTCGAACCCTCCCGCGACCTGGGCACCCGTATCGCGGGCCGGTTCCTCGCGGCGACCGGCATGCGCCCCTCGAACTACATCGGCGACGGCACCGGCCTCGACGTCCGCCGCGATCTCGGCGGCCTCAACCTGTCCAAGGTCCCCAAGGTCTTCATCGAATGCGGCAACATGCGCGATGCCGAGGACGCGGCGCTGCTGACCAGCGCGTCCTGGCGCCAGAAGGCCGCCCGCGGCATCACGGACGGGATCGCGGGCTTCCTGAAGTCCTGACCGCGCCTCGACGAGTCCTCACCGCGCACCCTCCGCAAGGATCCTGACGGTCCGTCAAAAGCGACCCTCATCTGACCTTCCGTCAGATTGAAACGTGTTCTACTCTGCCCGCCATGGGTCTCGGGATCACGCAGGAGCAACGCGAACTGGCCGATGCCGTCCGCGGGTGGATCGCCCGCACCGTTCCGCCGGAGGACGTGCGCAAGGTGCTCGAAGCGCCCGGCGGCGGAGGCAGACCGGCCTTCTGGGACGGCCTCACCGAACAGGGGCTGCTCGGGGTGCATCTGCCGGAGGAGTACGGCGGCGGGGGCGGCACACTCGTCGATCTCGTCGTGGTCGTCGAGGAGGCCGCGCGGAACGCACTGCCCGGACCGCTGCTTGCCAACTCCCTCGCGTCGGCCGTGCTTGAACGGGCCGGTGAGCGGGAGCTGGCGGCCGCGCTCGCCGAAGGCGCCAGGATCGGAGCGGTCGCCCTGACCGCCGGGACGCTCACGTTCGTCAGCGACGGCGAAGGCCATCTGCTCGACGGCGTGGCACCACCCGTGCTCGGCGGCGCGGAGGCCGATCTGCTGCTGCTTCCCGCGCAGGGCGCGGAAGGCGTGCGGTGGTTCGTCGTGGACGCCGCCGATCTCGCCGTACGGATGCAGGAGAGCGCCGATCCGACCCGGCCCACCGCCGAGGTCACGGCCGAAGGGGCGCGCGGACGCCTGATCGACGTCGGTTCCGGGCTCGTACGGGACCTCGCGGCCGTCGTCTTCGCCGCCGACGCCTGTGGAACCGCCGCCTGGGCGGTGGAGACGGCGGCCGAATACGCCAAGGTGCGCGAGCAGTTCGGGCGGCCGATCGGACAGTTCCAGGGGATCAAGCACCTGTGCGCCGACATGCTGATCCGCCTCGAACAGGCCCGCGCCCTGGCCTGGGACGCGGCCCGCGCGGCCGGCGAGGCGGACGCGGAGGGCACGCAGAACGCCGACGTACGGGAGCTGGCCGGCGCGCTCGCCGCCTCCGTCGCGCTCGACGCCGCGTACAGCTGCGCCAAGGACTGCATCCAGGTGCTCGGCGGTATCGGCTTCACCTGGGAGCACGACGCGCACCTGTATCTGCGCCGGGCGCTCGTCGCCCGGCAGCTGATGGGTGCGGGGGATGCCCACCGGCTGCGCGCCGTACGCCTCGCGGAAGGCGGGACGCGCCGCGAACTGCGGCTCGAACTTCCCGCGGCGGCCGAGGAGTTCAGGGCGCGGGCGCGCGACGTCATCGAGCCGGTGCGCGGGCTCGACCCCAAGGCCGTACGGCGCGAACTCGCACCCACCGGGTACACGGCGCCGTACCTGCCCGAGCCCTACGGACTCGGGGCCGGGCCCGTGCAGCAGCTCGCCGTGCAGCAGGAGCTGCGGGCCGCGGGCGTGAAGGTCTCCGATCTGGGGATCGCGACCTGGGTGGTGCCCTCGCTCATCGCGTACGGCACGCGGGAGCAGCAGGACCGCTACCTCGCCCCGACACTGCGCGGCGACCTCATGTGGTGCCAGCTGTTCAGCGAACCCGGCGCCGGATCCGACCTCGCCTCGCTGCGGACCAGGGCCGAGCGGGTCGAGGGCGGCGGCTGGAAGGTCAACGGGCAGAAGGTGTGGACGAGCGCCGCGCAGTGGGCCGACCACGGGATTCTGCTCGCCCGGACGGACCCGGAGGCGCCCAAGCACAAGGGGCTCACGTATTTCGTCGTCGACATGAAGAACACCCCTGGCATCGACATCCGGCCGCTGCGGGAGATCAGCGGCGAGGCGATGTTCAACGAGGTCTATTTCGACGATGTGCTGCTGCCGGACGAGGCCGTGGTCGGCGAGGTCGACGGCGGCTGGCAGGTCGCCCGCAACACCCTCGGCAACGAGCGGGTGCACATGGCCGACCAGATGACCTTCGACACCGGCCTGGAAATGCTCATCGCACGGGCCGACGGTCTCGACAACGCCACCCGGGCCCGGATCGGCGCGCTCGCCGCCGAGGCGCACGCCCTCGCCTGTATCGGACTGCGCACGACACTGCAGCAGGTCTCCGGGCTCGAACCGGGCGCCGGAGCATCCGTCCGCAAGCTCGTACAGACCCCTCACCAGCAGAAAGTCGCCGAGCTCGGACTCGAACTGCTCGGTCCCGCGGGCGCGTTGCGGGAGGGGCCCGGGGCGGGGGCCGTGCACTCGTTCCTGATGTCCCGCTGTCTGACGATCGCGGGCGGCACCACCCAGGTCCAGCTCAATGTCGTCGCCGAGCGCATTCTCGGCCTGCCCAGGGATTGAGAGATATGAAGACGTACATCGTCGGCGTCGGGATGACGAAGTTCGAGAAGCCCGAGAGCCGGGACTGGCAGTACTGGGACATGGCGAAGGAAGCGGGCACAAAAGCCCTCACGGACGCGGGGATCTCCTACGATCTCGTCGAACAGGTACCGGCCGGATACTGCTTCCAGGCCTCCACGGCCGGGCAGCGGGCGGCGTACGAGATCGGGCTCACCGGCGTTCCGGTCTACAACGTCAACAACAACTGCGCCACGGCCTCCACCGCCCTGATGATGGCCCGCCAGTTCGTGGCCGGCGGACTCAACGACTGTGTGCTCGCGCTCGGCTTCGAGAAGATGAAGAAGGGCGCGCTGGGCGGCGGCGCGGATGGGGGCGACTTCAAGACCTCGCCCGTCGCACGGCACTACGGGATCATGGCCGCCAGGCACGGCTTCGAGATGTCCCCGCCCACCGCGCAGATCTTCGGCGACGCCGCCCGCGAGCACATGGAGCTGTACGGGACGAGCGAGGCGCAGCTCGCGGCGGTCGGCGCGAAGAACCACCGGCACTCGGCGCACAATCCCCACGCCCAGTTCCAGGACGTCTACACCGTCGAGGAGATCCTCGCCGCCAAGACCATCCACCGGCCGCTCACCAGACTCCAGTGCTCGCCCACCTCGGACGGGGCGGCCGCGGCGGTCGTGGTCTCGGAGCGGTTCGTGGAGCGGCACGGCCTGGAGGACAAGGCCGTCGAGATCATCGCGCAGACGATGACCACGGACACGGAGGAGTCCTTCGCGTCCGGGTCCTGCATCGACGTCGTCGGCAAGCCGATGTCGGCGGCCGCCGGACGCCAGGTCTTCGAACAGGCCGGGCTCGGCATCGACGACGTCGACGTCATCGAGCTGCACGACTGCTTCTCCATCAACGAACTCCTCACCTACGAGGCGCTCGGCATGTGCGCGGAGGGCGAGTCCGGCAAGCTCGTCGAATCGGGCGCGACGACGTACGGCGGCAAGTGGGTCGTGAACCCGTCGGGCGGCCTGATCTCCAAGGGCCACCCGCTGGGTGCGACCGGCCTCGCCCAGGTCGCGGAACTGTCCTGGCAGCTGCGCGGAGAGGCCGGCCCGCGGCAGGTCCCCGGGGCACGTGTGGGCCTGGCCCACAACATCGGGCTCGGCGGGGCGGCGGTGGTGACGGTGCTGCGGCTGGGCTGAGCACTCAGGCCCGCCGGCGTTCGAGGCGATCCGAGCGAAGCTCGGATGTGGGTGGAGTCCTAGTCCCCAAGGCGGATGGCCGATGCATCGAAACCCCGATGCATCGGCCATCCACCGCCTGAGAGCATGACCGGCATGGCCCTGATACCCACCGAAACCGCGCCCGCCGCCCAAGCCTCCCGCACCCGCTCCATCCCCACCTGGGCCGTCGTGCTCACCGCCTGTGCGGGGCAGTTCCTCGTCGTGCTCGACGTCTCCGTGGTGAACACCGCGCTGCCGTCGATGCGCGCCGACCTCGGGCTGAGCGCGCTCGGACTGCAGTGGGTGGTCAACGCGTACTCGATCGCCTTCGCCGGCTTCATGCTGCTCGGCGGCCGGGCCGGGGACCTCTTCGGGCGCAAGCGGATGTTCCTCGTCGGGCTCGGCCTGTTCACCGCCGCCTCCCTCGCCGGCGGCCTCGCCCAGGAGAGCTGGCAGCTGCTCGTCGCCCGCGCCGTCCAGGGTCTCGGCGCCGCCGTACTCGCCCCCTCGACGCTGACCCTGCTCACCTCCGCCGTCCCCGAGGGCCCGGCCCGCGTCCGGGCCATCGGCACCTGGACCGCGGTCGGCGCGGGCGGCGGCGCGGCCGGCGGTCTCGTCGGCGGGCTGCTCACCGATCTGCTGTCCTGGCGCTGGGTGCTCCTCATCAACGTGCCGATCGGCGTCCTCGTCCTCACCGCCGCCGTCTTCTGGCTGAGCGAGAGCCGCGGCGGCGAACGCCGCAGGCTCGACCTGCCGGGCGCGGTCCTCGTGACGGCCGGGCTCGCCACCCTCGCCTACGGGATCGTGCAGACCGAGGCCGAGGGCTGGACGGCGCCCCAGACACTGCTCCCGCTGGCCGCAGGCCTGCTGCTCATCGCGGTCTTCGTCGCCGTGGAGGCGCGCGCCAAGGCCCCGCTGATGCCGCTCGGGCTGTTCCGGCTGCGCTCGGTGGCCGCGGCCAACGCCGTGATGATGTTCTGCGGCGCGGCCAGCTTCGCCATGTGGTTCTTCATGACGGTGTACGCGCAGAACGTCCTCGGCTACTCGGCCCTGGAGGCCGGACTCGCCCTCGTACCCTCCTCGCTGACCGTGATCATCGGATCCAAGCTGGCACCCCGCCTGATGCCGCTCATCGGCCCGAAGAACGTCACGGTCATCGGCATCCTGACCACGGCCGCCGGATACGGCGTGCAGCAGGCGGTCGTGCGGCCCGACGGCGGGTACGTCACGTCGATCCTGCTCCCCGGCATCCTGATGATGCTGGGCGCGGGCCTCGCCATGACCCCGCTCGCCTCCCTCGCCACCTCGGGCGCCGCGCCTTCCGAGGCGGGCCTCGTCTCGGGTCTGGTCAACACCTCGCGGACGATGGGCGGTGCGCTGGGGCTGTCGATCCTGTCGACGATCGCCGCGGCGCACGCGGGCGGGGGCTCCGACCCGGTGGCGCTGACGGAGGGCTATGCGGCCGCGTTCCGTACGAGCGGGCTGATCCTGCTCGGCGGAGTGGTGCTGGTGCTGGTGTGGCTGCCCGGCGCGGAGCGCGGGCCGAAGACCGCGTAGGGGGGGCGGCGCGGTGGTCGGCCCCGGTTCCGCTCGGCGCGGTACGGAACGGGTTCCGGCTCCGCAACCGCTCACGCGACACGTACCTCACGCGGCAGGCACCTCACGCCATACGCACCTCACGCCATACGTACCTCACGCCATACGTACTTCACGCCATGCGCACCTCACGCCATGCGCACCTCACGCAGTACGTACCGGAAGATGTGCCGCCAGCCGCGCCTCCACGCGGAAGCCGCCGTGTTCCGCCGGCCCCGCCTGCAGGCTCCCGCCCGCCTGCGCGAGCCGCTCCGACAGCCCGTGCAGACCCACCCCGGGCTCTCCGGGCAGGGAGGATCCCACCCCCGGAGTCCGCGCGCCTTCGCCCCGCCCGTTGTCGGTGACCGACAGGCGGACCTCCTCGGCCGATCCCACGAGCTCGATACGGCAGTTCGTCGCCCCCGAGTGCCGTACGACATTGGTGACCGCCTCCCGCAGCACCCAGGCGAGCACCGCGCCGGTCACGGGCGAGGGCGGCGGGCCCGAACGCCGGACCACCGCCTCGAAGCCCGCGGAGGCGAGCGCGTCGCGGGCGCGGTCGAGTTCGGTGGTGAGGGAGGACGCGCGGTAGCCGGTGACTGCCTCGCGGATCTCGGTGAGCGCCTGGCGGCCGACGTTCTCGATGTCGGCGACCTGCCGCAGCGAGGCCTCCGTGTCATGCGGGGCGAGGCGGCGCGCGGCCTCGGACTTCACCACGATCAGGGAGAGGGTGTGGCCGAGCAGATCGTGCAGATCGCGCGAGAAGCGCAGCCGCTCCTGATCGACGGCCGTCCGTGCCAGCTCCTCGCGGGTCTCGCGCAGTTCGACCACCTTCTCCCAGAGCGCGAGCAGCGCGGCCGTCACCATCCCGGAGAGCAGGGTGCCGTATCCGGTGGTGACGGCCGAGGAGGGATCCGCGTCCTGCCGGGCGGCCGTGGCCGCGGCCAGCACGGTCAGGAGGCCGACCGTCCAGGCGAGGCGGCGGCCGCGCAGGTTCGTGCCGACGGCCAGCGAGAGCAGCGGGAAGAAGGCCAGCCACGGCCCGCCGTAGCCGATCGCCAGGGCGAAGGTGACCGCCGCCATGACCGCGAGCGCCGCGCGGGTGTACGGGGAGGTGCGGGCCGCGGGGGTGAAGGCGCGGAACACCACATAGACGTAGAGGGAGTTGAAGGCGAGCAGGCCGACGGCCCCCACCCACGGGTTCGGGGTCTCGCCCTTGACCACATGGGACAGCGATCCCATGCCCAGGAGCAGCCAGGGCAGGAAGGCGAACGCGCTGCGCGGGCGGGGGCAGAGGCGGCTGTGGCGCTGTGGGGAGCGCTTCATCTCAGGCCGCGCGGGCCGTACGCCGGTAAGAGGAGGCGGCGTACGCGCCGAACAGGAGCAGCCAGCCCAGCAGCACCCCGAGCGTCAGCGCACCCGGCGCCGAACCCTGTGTCGTCGACCAGCCGAGGTCGGCGAAGCTGTGCGCGGGCGTGTAGTCGGACAGGGTGCGCAGCCAGCCGGGGAACAGCTCGGACGGGAACCACAGGCCGCCGACGATCGCCAGACCCATCGTGCAGATCATGTTGACCACGCCGGTGACCTGGGTGCTCAGCCGGTAGCCGTTGCCCAGGCCGAGCAGCGTGAACGGCAGCGCGCCCAGCCACAGGAGCAGGACCAGGGCGGGCCACTGCCAGGCGTCGAGCCGTACGCCGTTGACGAGCGCGCCCGCCGCCATGACGGCGATGATCGACGGGAGGACCGTCACCGACCCGGTCAGGGCGCGGCCCGTGACGGCCTCGCGCGGGGTGAGCGGGGTGACGCGCAGCTGGCGCAGCCAGCCGTGCGCGCGGTCGTCGGCGACGGCGGTACCGGTGCCGAGCGCCGCGCCGAGAGCGCCGTACGCGGCCATCCCGACCATCGCGGACGCCTTCCACTCGCCCTCGTCCTCGCTCACCCCGATGTTGGTGAACAGGAGGTACATCAGGACGGGCAGGCCGATCCCGAAGACGACGAAACCGGTGTCGCGCAGGGTGCGGCGGATTTCCAGGCGCAGATAGTCGAGCATGATCAGACCGTTTCCAGTACGTCGGCGGGGCGGGCGGGGGCGTTCTTCTCCGGGGCGCCGGTCAGGGACAGGAACGCATCCTCAAGGGAGGCCGGTTCGACGCGCAGGCCGCGGATGGCGTTCCGCTCGGCGAGCGCGATCACCGTCGCGTCCGAGTCCTCGCTGCGCAGACTCGCCCGCTCGCCGCGGATCTCCACGGCCGTCACGCCCGGCAGGGAGTCAAGGCCCGCGGAGCCCTCGCCGGCCAGATCGAAGGAGACGAGGGTGCCGCCCGCGCGGCGCTTCAGGGCCTCGCCCGGGCCGTCCGCCACGATCCGGCCGTGGTCGATGACCACGATCCGGTCCGCGTTGGCATCGGCCTCCTCCAGGTAGTGCGTGGAGAACAGAACCGTGTTGCCGCGCCGCGCGTAGCCGCGCATCGCCTCCCAGAACGACTGGCGCGCCTCGACGTCCAGGGCGGCGGTCGGCTCGTCGAGCACGATCAGGTCGGGATTGCCGGCGAGCGCGAGGGCGAACCGTACGCGCTGCACCTGGCCGCCGGAGAGCTTGTCCACGCGGCGGTCGGCGAGCTCGGTGAGACCGGCGAGGGCGAGCGCCTCGGCGACCGGCATCGGCTGCGGGTACCTGCGGCCCACGAAGGTGACGAGCTCGCGGACGGTGGCACGCGGGACCGGACGGCCGTCCTGCAGCATCGCGCCCACGCGACCGGCCCGTACGGCCCGCTCGGGAGTGGTGCCGAAGAGACGCACCGCGCCCTCGTCGGGCTCGTCGAGACCGAGCAGCAGCGAAAGGGTGGTCGACTTGCCGGCACCGTTGCGCCCGAGCAGCGCGACGGTCTCGCCACGCTCGACACGTAGATCGATGCCGTCGACGGCACGCACGGACGGGAAGGCGCGGACCACGGTGCTCAGGTCCACGGCCCGGATGGATGAGGTCATACGACGACAGTACGAAGCGGGGCGGGGCAGGCGGCAGGATCTGCTGTCAGCAGCTCCGTAGGACAAATGTCATGGGGGAGGCATGACACCCCCACTCCCCGCTTCCCCGCCCACTCCCCGCTTCCCCACCCACTCCCCGCTTCCCCACCCGCCCGAGCGCGCGCCGCGCGAAGTCCCGCCCCCGACCCTCCATCTGACGTGACGTCAGAATCTGGCTCCGAGGGCCTTCACAACTGCCAGGGTGCGCGTTATACATGGGGACCACCGGCCTAGAACGCGTTCTAAATTCGTTCGCGGCCGGCCCGATGCGACCTCGGTGCGGCCGACGGTGCGGACGGCCGCACCGAGGTCTTCCATGTGCGCGAACCACCCCAAGGAGCCGCGTCCCCATGCCCATTGATGCCGCAAAGGCCGTCTCCGCCGAGCCGCGCAGCACCGACCTGACCTGGGACCACAAGGACATCCAGCTCTACCACCTGGGCCTGGGCGCCGGAATCCCGGCGACCGACCCCGACGAGCTGCGCTACACCCTCGAATCGAAGCTGCAGGTCCTGCCGAGCTTCGCCACGGTGGCCGGCGGAGGGATGGCCGCCGCGGGCGGCCTCTCCGCGCCCGGCATCGAGGTCGACCTCGCCGCCGTCCTGCACGGCGGCCAGACCGTCACGCTGCACCGCCCGATCCCCGTGCGGGGCAAGGCCGTTCAGACCTCGACGATCCCGGCCGTGTACGACAAGGGCAAGGCGGCCGTCATCGTGATGCGCTCGGACGTGGCCGACGAGGACGGTCCGCTGTGGACCTGCGACACCCAGATCTTCGTACGCGGCGAAGGCGGCTTCGGCGGCGAGCGCGGACCCTCGAACCGGCTCGAACTGCCGGACCGCGCACCGGACAGGACCGTCGAGCGTCCCATCCGAGAGGACCAGGCGCTGCTCTACCGCCTGTCCGGCGACTGGAACCCGCTGCACGCCGATCCCGAGTTCGCCAAGCTCGCCGGCTTCGACAAGCCGATCCTGCACGGTCTCTGCTCGTACGGGATGACGCTGAAGGCCGTCGTCGACAGTCTGCTCGACGGGGACGTGACGCGCGTCCGCTCGTACACCACCCGGTTCGCGGGGATCGTCTTTCCCGGCGAGACGCTCCGTATCCGCATCTGGCGGCTCGCGGACGACAAGGCCCAGGTCTCGGTGACCGCGGCCGAACGCGATGACGCACCCGTCCTCGCGGACACCGTCGTGGAGCACTCCTGACCGACGACCGCCCGGAACCGTGGAGCACTCCTGACCGACGACCGCCCGGACCGTAGAGCACTCCTGTTCCTCCCCGCCCGACCCTCCTCCCGCACCGCATCCGACAAGGAGCCGCACCATGCGCGCAGCCGTACTGCACGAGATCGGCCAGGACAAGCTGGAAGTGCTCGACGACTTCGAGACCACCGGCTTCGGGCCCGGCAAGGTGAAGATCCGGGTGCGGGCCACCGGCCTGTGCCACTCGGACCTGTCCGCGATGAGTGGTGTGCTGCCGCAGCCCGGCCCGTTCGTGCCGGGGCACGAGGGCGCGGGCGAGATCCTGGAGGTCGGTGACGGCGTCACGCACGTCAAGCCGGGCGACCGGGTGCTCGTGTGCTGGCTGCCCTCCTGCGGGGAGTGCCCGGCGTGCAGGCGCGGGCAGCAGCAGCTGTGCCTGGCCGGCTTCGTGAACGCGGGCGTACCCAACTACAGGCGCTCCGGCGGGGACGTCTTCGGTTTCGCCGGCACCGGCACGTTCGCCGAGGAGACGGTGGTCGACGCCCGCTGCGCCGTGCCGATCCCGGACGACGTGCCCTTCGACATCGCCGCGCTCATCGGCTGCGGTGTCACCACCGGGCTCGGCGCGGCGATCAACACCGCGGATGTCGCGGCCGGAGCCTCGGTGGCCGTGATCGGCTGCGGCGGTGTCGGCATCTCGGCGATCCAGGGCGCGAAGCTCAAGGGTGCCGCGGAGATCGTCGCCGTCGACCCGGTTCAGTCGCGGCGTGAGGCGGCGCTCCGGTTCGGCGCCACCAAGGCCATCGCGCCCGACGAGCTGGACGACGCCAAGCAGAACATCACGGCGGGCGAGGGCTTCGACTACGTCTTCGAGGTCGTCGGCAAGTCCGCGACCGCCCGCAAGGCCTACGAGACCACCCGCCGCGGCGGCAGCCTCATCGTGGTCGGCGCGGGCGCGCTCGACGACCATCTGCAGTTCAACATGTTCGAGCTGTTCTTCGACGAGAAGCGGATCCTGCCGTCCATGTACGGCGGCGGCGATGTCCTCGCCTCCTACGAGCGGGCCATCAACCTGTGGCGCGCGGGCCGTATCGACCTCGCGGGCCTGATCACGCACCGGGTGCAGCTCGGCGAGATCAACGAGGCGATCGAGCAGATGCGTACGGGTGTCGCGCTGCGTACCTGCATCGAGATCTGAACCCCCGCACGGACACACCGACCCACCACCGACCCACGTACCCGCGTGCCCCCACGTGCGCGGGTGCTCACCCCCACCGGCGTACCGACGCACGTACTGCGAGAGGACTTTGATGTCACAGCCATTGGCGGGCCTGTCCGCGATCGTCACCGGCGCCGGGCGCGGCCTTGGCCGGGCCGAGGCCCTGGAGCTGGCCCGGCTCGGCGCGAGCGTCGTCGTCAACGACTACGGGCAGCCGGGCCGGGACGGCTCCGGCGAGGCCTCGGCGACCCCCGCCGAGGAGGTCGCGGCAGAGATCCGGGCCGCGGGCGGCAAGGCCGTCGCGCACCTGGGCGATGTCGCCGACCGCGAACAGGCCCGGCAACTGGTCGAGTTGGCCGTCGACGAGTTCGGCAAGCTCGACATCCTGGTCAACAACGCGGGCATCCTGCGCGATCGGATGGTCTTCTCGATGAGCGAGGACGAGTGGGACTCGGTGATCCGCGTCCACCTCAAGGGCCACTTCAACACCACGCACTTCGCCTCCGTGCACTGGCGCGAACGCTCGAAGGCGGCCGGCGGCCCGGTCTTCGGGCGGGTCGTCAACACCTCCTCCGAAGCCTTCCTCGCGGGCTCCGCGGGACAGCCCAACTACGCGGCGGCCAAGGGCGGCATCGTCGGCCTCACCACCTCGACCGCGCTCGCCCTCGCCAAGTACGGCGTGACGGCGAACGCGATCTGCCCCCGCGCGCGGACCCGGATGACCGAGGACGTCTTCGCGGGCTTCGAGGAGCCGACGGACGGCGGGCTCGACAAGCTGGCACCCGAGCACGTCGCGCCGCTGGTCGGCTACCTCGCCTCCCCGGCGGCGGCCAAGGTGAACGGTCAACTGCTCGTGGTGCACGGCGGCATCGTCGCGATCGTCGAGCGGCCCAGGGTGGCGGCGAAGTTCGACACCGCGAAGGAGGCGTTCACGTACGAGGAGCTCGACGAGCTGATGACGCCGTGGTACGAGGGGCGGCCCGCGGGGGAGACTTTCGCGGCCGCGGAGGTGCTGGGGCTCAAGCACGGCTGAGGCGTTCTGGGCATACGAGGAGGGCCGACCGGAAACCTTCCGGTCGGCCCTTCGTACGTGCCGTGCGGCGCTGCGCGCGGCGGCCGATCAGGCGGCCACCGGCGTCTCCTCGGTACGGCGGCGGTGCCGCCCCGCGGGCTTCGTCTCTGTGTCCTGCTGGGAGGCCGGGCCGCGGTGTCGGCCCCGGCCCCGGCTCTCCTCGGCGGCCGCCGTCTCTCTGTCGTGCTCGCTCATGAATCAACTCACCCCGTTGATTTGGTGCTTGTCATACCGACCGGACGCCCCCGCGGAGCGCCGGCCGGACCATCGCCTGATCGTGAAGATCAGGCCGACGATTTTAACCGCCTGCCAGACGGCCGGTGAGCTGGGCCTGTTGCAGCGAAACAGGGCGCGGAGCCTCCGGCTTGGGAGGCGCGGGGATCAGGGCGGAAGGCTGCGGAAGGGGCGGCTCCTGCGGGGGCACCGGCATGCGCGCCAGACCGCACGGGGTGTCCTCGGTGACGTACGGCAGCAGCAGCTCCTGCTCCTCGGGTCCGCGTCCCGGCGACCACAGCCCGGTGCCGAGCCAGCCGTACGGCGCGGCGAGCAGCTGGGTGCGGCGCCGCTGCGGCGACCAGACGCCCAGCCAGGTGCCGCCCGCGCCGTCGTCGTCGCCGATGCCCTCGATGCGGAGCGCCACTTCGCAGGTCTCCGGGCTGAGGACCTGGCCGGGCTGTATGGCGAACGGCGTCACCGCACAGTCCTCCAGGCACAGCGCCTCCGGGAAGCGGATCGGCAGCGTGGAGCCGAGCTGCCCCCAGCCGAGCCGGTCATGGCCGGGCGCGTCGGAGCGCACGACGACGAAGCCGCTGCCGGGGTCGGCGAGCAGCAGCCGGTCGTCGGAGTCGTCGCCGATCTGGAGCAGCGGCGAGACCTCACCCCCGCGCTCCAGATCGACGGCGACGGTCCTGGTGCGCCCGTCGAGTTCACGGTCGAGCGCCAGCATCCGTCCGGTGCGGTCGAGCCACACCCCGCCCGAACAGCGGCCCGGCACCTGCGCCACCAGCTCGGGACCGAACGCCCCGCCCGCCACCAGCCACACCGAACTCGAATGCTCGCCCGGCGCGAGCGCATAGGCGGGGGAGCCGCTGGGCGAGGGCGGGAGCAGGCTCAGCTCGGCGGTCTCCACGGCGCCGAGCGAGAGCTGGCCCGTGCCCGGGCCGGTCGGGTAGAGCAGTGAGAACATATGGCGGTTGGCCGAGACCCGGTGCACGAGCACCCGCCCGTCGGCCAGCGGCAGCACCTCGGTGCCGGGCTCCTCGGGCTGGTCGAGCGGAAGCGGCACCGCGTACGCCTCGGGCCCGTCGAGGCTCCAGCGCTCGGGGCACCACACATCGCCGTAGGGCGCGAGCCGCGCCGCGTAGGAACCGTCGGCTGCGATCGTGAACCCGGGACGCCGCACCGCATCCGGCCGGCCGGGCGCCGAGGTTTCATCGGGCGCGCCGGTCCCGTCGAACGTCCCGGTCCCGTCGAACGTCTCCGTACCGTCGAACGTCCCCGTACCGCCGGACGCCCCCGTCCCGTCGGGCGAGGCGTCCTCCATGGCCGTGCCGGGCCGGACGTCCCCTGTGCCCGTAGCGGGCGGGGCGTCCCCCGTGGCCTCTTCCGTGGCGCACGCCGTCGTCGTCATCGAGCCTTCACCTCCGGGAACGAAAGCTAGTTTTCGTACGCGCTGGCGTGGGATGCGCCGCCTCGGGCTTCACACCAAAGGGTGGCGATGTCCGGATTCGCCTGAGCGGGAGGCGGGTCGTGTGCTGATGGACGTGTGGGCCCTGGTGACAGGGCTGCCGGGTGCGTCACAGGGGGTGGCGTCGGACTCGGGTGACCCGGTGCGTAAGGTGAGGGTTACCTAAGCAAGCCCTGTGTGTGCACTTTCCCCGGCGTACCCATGCCCGCGGCGCCTCGCCGTCCGCGGGCCTGCGTACGCCGTGCGCGCACCTGCCCCCTGGAGCACCGATGTCCCTGCCCCTCCGCCGCCGCGGTATCGCCGCCGCGGCCCTCACCCTGGCCGCCGCGCTGACGCTCGGCGCCTGCTCCGACAGCGGTTCGGACGGCTCACAGAAGTCGGAGAACGGCGCGGGCAGCAAGAAGGTCGCCACCGGCGGCGAGGACTTCTCCGACGCGGCCGCCGAGACCGCGAAGATGGGTACGGACGCGAAGCCGGGCGAGTTCCCGCGCACCATCACCCACGCCCTCGGCAAGACCGAGCTGAAGGCCGCGCCCAAGCGCGTCGTCGTGCTCGACGTCGGTGAGCTCGACAACGTCGTCTCGCTCGGCGTCGAGCCGGTCGGCTACGCGCCCACCGAGGGCGACGACGGCATCCCCGAGTACCTCGCGAAGGACGCGGGCAGCCCGAAGGACGTCGGCACGATCAACTCCCTCAACCTGGAGGCGATCGCGGCCCTCGAGCCCGATCTGATCCTCGGCTCGCAGCTGCGCGCGGAGAAGCTCTACCCGCAGCTCTCCAAGATCGCCCCGACCGTGTTCTCCATCCGTCCGGGCTTCACCTGGAAGGAGAACTACCTCCTCAACGCCACCGCGCTCGGCAAGCGCACCGAGGCCGAGGCGAAGCTCGACGCGTACGAGAAGGCGGCGAAGGAGCTCGGCGAGCAGCTCGGCGAGGACAAGCCGACCGTCACGATGCTGCGCTACATGCCGACCCGCATCCGCCTCTACGCGAAGGCCTCGTTCATCGGCACGATCCTCGAGGACGTCGGCGTCCCGCGCCCGAAGAACCAGCAGATCGACGAGCTCGCCACCGAGATCAGCCCCGAGCGCATCGACGATGCCGATGCCGACTGGATCTTCACCGGCGTCTACGGCGACGTGAAGAAGACCAAGCGCGACACCGCCGAGGGCAACCCGCTCTGGAAGAAGCTCGACGCGGTCGAGAACGGCCGGGCGAAGGACGTCCCGGACGAGACCTGGTACCTGGGCCTGGGCGTCACCGCCGCCCACGAGGTCCTCGACGACCTGCGTGGGTTCCTCGCCGAGTAGCCCACGCGGACCTGCACGACCTGCAGGTGCGCCGGTACCTGCGCACATGCACGGGTCCAGGCGCATGCAGATGCGCAGGTGCAGACACAAGTAGCCGTGCAGACGGCTGATTTCACCGTCCCCGGTCGCCCCGTGCGGCCGGGGACGGTTGCGTTTCCGCGGCCGTCCAGTCAATATGAACATAGGTTCATGAACACATGTTCATGACGAACCTCGGGAGGGCGGAGATGACAGAGATCGTCAACGAGCAGCAGTCCGCGGCCTGGAACGGATACGAGGGCGAGCACTGGGCCGCCCACCACGACCGCTACAACGCGATCAACGGCGGGTACAACGAGGCACTCCTCGACGCGGCCGGCATCGCCGCGACGAGCCGCGTGCTCGACATCGGCTGCGGCGCCGGCCAGACCACCCGCCTCGCGGCCCGCCGGGCCCGCGACGGGCACGCGCACGGCGTCGACCTGTCGGCTCCGATGCTCGCCCGCGCCCGCGGCGTCGCCCTCGACGAGGGCATCGGGAACGTGAGCTTCGAGCAGGGCGACGTCCAGGTCCACGACTTCCAGGAGGGGTCCTTCGACGCGGCCGTCAGCCGGTTCGCCGTGATGTTCTTCGCCGACCCGGTCGCGGCGTTCGCGAACATCGCCCGCGCGCTGCGACCCGGCGGCCGCCTCGCCTTCCTCAGCATGCAGGACGTCACCCGCACCGATCTGGGCACGGTCCTCGCCGCCGTGGCCGAACACCTGCCGGCCTGGCACACCACTCCGGCGCCGGACGCCACCGGTCCGCTGTCGCTCTCGGACCCCGACCGCGTACGGGCGCTCCTCGCCGCGGCGGGCTTCCCCGAGGTGACGGTACGGCGCGTGGCGGCCCAGGAGGTCTGGGGACGGGACGCGGCCGACGCCGCGGAATTCCTCACCGGCTGGGGCCCGGTCCGCCATCATCTCGCGGGCGCGGACCCGGGCCCGCTGCGCGCCGCCCTGACCGAGGTCTTCGGCCGCTTCGAACGCGACGGGGCGGTCCGGCTCGACGGGGCCGCGTGGCTGGTGGCGGCCGTCAGGTGACGCGCGCCTTCCCGGCGGAGGCGGCCCGGTGCGACGCCCGAGACGCGCGGCTCACTACGATCAGGCCGATACGATCAGGCCGATGTCACCCAGGAAAGCGGCCGCGCTGCCGGACGGCGGAAATCTGCGCGACCATCTCATCGCGACCGCCGAACGCGTCATCGCGGAGCGCGGCACCGTCGGCCTGACCGTGCGCGCGATCGCCCGCGAGGCCGCGGTGGCCGACGGCGTGCTCTACAACCACTTCGCCGACAAGGAGGAACTCCTCGCACACGCCCTGTCCGCCCATGTGCGCAAGGCGGAGCAGGGACTCGGATCCCTGCCGGAGCCGGGGACGGGAACCGTCGAGGACAACCTCAAGGCGTACGCCGTGTACGGCTTCGCGCTGCACCGGGCGATCCTGCCCGCGCTGACCGGGTTCGTCGCCCAGCCGAAGGTCCTCGCCAGGTTCGCCGAACGCCGCGAGACCGGCGAGGAGTGGCGCGACCGCCTCGGCGGCTACCTGCGCGCCGAACGGGACCTGGGCCGCCTGCCGTCCGACGCGAGGACCGACGCGGCGGCCCGGGTCATCGTGGGCGCCTGTCACGAGACCGTCATCTCGGCCCTGTTCGACGAGCGAATCCCCGCCCAGCCCGCACCGGAGGCGGTCGACGAGCTGGTCGCGGTGGTGATGCGGGGCATCGCGGGCACGGCCGCGGGGTGAGGGCGGCCGGCGAGGGGCCGACACCGGCGCGGCCCAGGTAGCATCGCTGCCGTGCCCCGCCTCCATGAAGTCATCGCCGCCCTCGACGCTCTCTGGCCCCCCGAGCGGGCCGAGTCCTGGGACGCCGTCGGCACGGTGTGCGGGGAGCCGGACGCCCGGGTCACCCGGGTCCTGTTCGCCGTCGACCCCGTGCAGGAGATCGTCGACGAGGCCGTACGGATCGGCGCCGACCTCCTGGTCACCCACCACCCGCTCTATCTGCGCGGTACGACGACGGTCGCGGCCTCCCACTTCAAGGGCCGGGTCGTCCACGACCTGATCAAGAACGACATCGCGCTGCACGTCGCGCACACCAACGCCGACACCGCCGACCCCGGCGTCTCCGACGCCCTCGCCGGCGCCCTCGACCTGAACGTACTGCGCCCCCTCGTCCCCGACCCCTCGGACGCCGCCGGACGGCGCGGACTCGGGCGGGTATGCGAACTGCCGCACCCCATGCCGCTGCGCGAGTTCGCCGCGTACGCCGCCAAGCGCCTGCCCGCCACCGCGCAGGGCATCCGCGCCGCCGGCGATCCCGAGCAGGTCGTCTCGACCGTCGCCGTCAGCGGCGGCTCCGGCGACAGCCTCTTCGGATACGTGAGGGAAGCCGGCGTCGACGCCTTCCTCACCGCCGACCTGCGCCACCACCCGGCCTCCGAGGCCGTACAGCACACCGGGCTCGCGCTGCTCGACGCCGCACACTGGGCCACCGAATGGCCCTGGTGCGAACTCGCCGCGGCACAGCTCGACGAGATCTCCGACCGTCACGGCTGGGGCCTTCGGGTCCATGTCTCGAAGACGGTCACCGACCCCTGGACCGCCCACGCGGCCACGACATCCACTACCGCAGGAGCCCCCAACTGAACGCCGCGCCCGCCGACCAGATCCGACTCCTCGACGTCCAGGCCCTCGACGTACGCCTGTCGCAGCTCGCCCACAAGCGCAAGGCGCTGCCCGAGCACGCCGAGCTGGAGTCGCTGACCAAGGACCACGCGCAGCTGCGCGACCTGCTCGTCGCCGCGCAGACCGAGGAGGGGGACTGCGCCCGCGAGCAGACCAAGGCCGAGCAGGACGTGGACCAGGTGCGCCGGCGCGCCGCCCGCGACCAGCAGCGCCTGGACTCCGGTGCGGTCACCTCGCCGAAGGACCTGGAGAACCTGCAGCACGAGATCGCCTCGCTCGCCAAGCGCCAGGGCGACCTGGAGGACGTGGTCCTGGAGGTCATGGAGCGCCGCGAGTCCGCGCAGGAGCGCGTCGCCGAGCTGACCGAACGGGTCGGCGCGGTGCAGGGCAAGATCGACGACGCCACCGCCCGCCGCGATGCCGCCTTCGAGGAGATCGACGGCGAGACCGCCTCGGTCACCAAGGAGCGCGAGGTCGTCGCCGGTTCCGTACCGGACGATCTGCTGAAGCTCTACGACAAGCTGCGCGCGAAGGAGGGCGGCGTCGGTGCGGCCCGCCTCTACCAGCGCCGCTGCGAGGGCTGCCGCCTCGAGCTCAACATCACGGAGCTCAACGAGGTACGGGCCGCGGCGCCCGACGCCGTCGTGCGCTGCGAGAACTGCCGCCGCATTCTGGTGCGTACGTCGGAGTCCGGCCTGTAAGGCGTCGTGGACGGCCGGTGACGGCTGAGGCGGATCGGCGGGCGACGGTCGAGACGGACGGCCGGTGACGGCTGGGGCGGACGGTCGGCGAGGGCCGAGGCGGACGGTCGGCGAGGGCTGAGGCGGACGGTCGCACGGGATCGAGGAGCGTGCGGCCGCTGAGGGTTGAGGACGGTTTCGCGTCATGCGTTTGGTGATCGAGGCGGACGGAGGCTCCCGGGGCAACCCCGGGCCCGCGGGCTACGGTGCCGTCGTCATCGACGGCGACAGCGGGGAAGTGCTCGCGGAGCACGCCGAGTTCATCGGCGTGGCGACGAACAACGTGGCCGAGTACCGCGGCCTGATCGCCGGCCTGCGGGCGGCGCACGCCCTCGACCCGGCGGGCACGGTGACGGTCCGGATGGACTCCAAGCTCGTCGTCGAGCAGATGTCGGGCCGCTGGCAGATCAAGCACCCCGACATGAAGCCCCTTGCGGCCCGGGCCCGTTCGGTCTTCCCGCCCGACGCGGTCACCTACGAGTGGATCCCCCGCGCGCAGAACAAGCACGCCGACCGCCTCGCCAACGAGGCGATGGACGCGGGGCAGCGCGGCGAACGCTGGGAGGCGGGCGCGTCCACGGCCCAGCCCGCCGCCGACGCGGACACGCGGGCGGCGCGGAACGTGGCGAGCACCTCCTCCGCCCCCGGCTGGTCCGCCCCCGACCTCGGCGCCCCCGCCACCTTCCTCCTCCTGCGCCACGGCGAGACCGCGCTCACCCCGCAGAAGCGGTTCTCCGGCAGCGGAGGCAGCGATCCCGAGCTCTCCGCGGCGGGCCACGAACAGGCCGAGCGCGCCGCCGCGGCCCTCGCCGCGCGCGGCGGGGTGCACGCGGTCGTCGCGTCCCCGCTGACCCGCTGCCGCCAGACGGCCGCCGCCGTCGCCACCCGCCTCGGCCTCGACGTGACGGTCGACGACGGCCTGCGCGAAACGGACTTCGGCGCCTTCGAGGGCATGACCTTCGCCGAGACCAAGGAACGCTTCCCGGACGAGCTGGACGCCTGGCTCGCCTCCCCCGATGCCGCACCCCCCGGCGGTGAGTCCTTCGCCGAGGTCACCGTCCGCGTCGCCGCCGCCCGCGACCGCCTCGTCGAGCGCCACGCGGGCCGGACCGCGCTCCTGGTCACCCATGTCACCCCGGTGAAGACCCTCGTACGCCTGGCCCTCGGCGCCCCGCCGGAGTCGCTGTTCCGCATGGAACTCTCCGCCGCCTCCCTCACCACCATCGCGTACTACCGCGACGGCAACCCGAGCCTGCGCGGCTTCAACGACACCTCCCACCTGCATTGACGCCCTCTCCTGCCCGAGGGCGGGAGATTCCGGTCCGTACCGCTTCGCGGACCGCGGCCCTCCAGGCCGCCGCTATGGCGAGGATGCCCTGCACCTCCACCTTGAAAGGTGGATCACTGGGCAGGAATTCGGGTAGCAGGACGGCTCACGAGCGACGCGGCCGACCGGGCCAGGCGCTCCACGCGCGCCCAGTCCCCGGCCGCCACCGCATCCACCGGGAGCATCCAGGTGCCGCCCACGCAGGCGACGTTGGGCAGGGCGAGGTAGTCAGGGGCGGATGCCGCGGTGATACCGCCCGTCGGGCAGAACCGGGCCCGGGGGAGCGGGCCGGAGAGGGATGTCAGATAGGCGGGGCCGCCTGCGGCGGCCGCCGGGAAGAACTTCATCTCCCGCAGGCCGCGTTCCAGGAGCCCCATGGCCTCCGAAGCGGTCGAGACGCCCGGCAGATACGGCACCCCCGAGCCCGCCATGGCGCCGAGCAGCGATTCCGTCCAGCCGGGGGCGACCAGGAAACGCGCCCCGGCCCGTACGGAGTCCTCGACCCCCTGCGGCGAGACGACCGTGCCCGCGCCCACCACCGCCTGAGGCACCTCGGCGGCGATCGCGCGGATCGCGTCGAGCGCGGCGGGCGTGCGCAGCGTGACCTCGATCGCGGGCAGCCCGCCGGCCACGAGCGCCCGGGCGAGCGGCACCGCGTCGGCGCGGTCCTCGATCACGACGACCGGGAGGACGGGCGCGACGGCGGCGAGGTCGAGCACGGAGGGCGCGGCGGGGGGCGCGGAGGGTACGGCGGGACTCGCGGTGGCCGCTGAGGGCGGGGACGGGGCAGGCTGGGACGAAGCGGGCAGGGACGACGCGGGCAGCGACGAGGCCGGCAGGGACGACGCGGGCAGGGACGACGCGGGCTGGGAAGTCACGGCGTCATCCTGCCGGGCCTGGTGCACACCCCGCAGCGGGCGTTGCGGAGCACGCAACGCCGTCGGGCGTCAGCGGACTCCCTCCGACGTCAGTGGATCTCCGTCACCACGACATCGAGCGCCCACGCACGCCCAGCCCGCGCCGGAGCCTCGGCCTCGACCATGTATCCGAGGTCCCGCAGCGCCGTCACCAGCTCACCGGGCGCGGCCGGCTTGGCGCCCGCCAGCAGGAGGTCCCGTACGAGACGGCCCTTGGTCGCCTTGTTGAAGTGGCTCACCACCGAGCGCTTCTCGACCCCGTCCACCAGCTGCGAGTGCAGCACCCGCACGGTCGCCGTCCGCTCGGCGACCTCACCCTTCGGCTTCCAGGCGCTCGCATACGCCGAGGAGCGCAGATCGAGGACAAGCCCGTCCCCGGCCGCCTCGGGCAGTGCCTCGGCCATCGGGCCGCGCCAGTACGCGCCCAGCGCCCCGAGCCCGGGCAGCTTCACGCCCATCGAGCAGCGGTACGAGGGGATCCGGTCGTTGATCCGCACCGCGCCCCAGAGCCCGGAGAAGACAAGGAGCGACTTCGCCGCCCGCCGCTTGGCCGCCGCGTCGAGGCTCGCGAGTCCGAGCGCGTCGTAGAGCACACCGGTGTAGATGTCGCCCGCGGGACGGGCGCCCGCCGTGCGCAGCTCGGTGTTCTTGGCGATCTCGCCGCGCAGGCCCTCGCTCAGGCCGAGCACCTCGCGGGCCCGGTCCTCGTCGGTGACGCACAGCTCGACCAGCTCGTCGAGCAGGGCCGCCCGGGCCTCGGCGAGGCCGGGCAGCGACAGCGACTCCGGCTTGAGCGGGGCGCCACGGCCCGAGTCGGCCTTACCCTCGGACGGCGGCAACAGCACGAGCACGTCTTGTTCTCCTTCGGCGGTACGCGGCGGGGGTGCGGCCCCGGTGCAGGGTACCCAGCCGGAGGCGGCTCCCGTGTGCCGGCGGCCCGCGCCCACCTCGTACGCGAAGGCGGACCCGGGCCGTACGGCGGCACGCCCGGCCGCCGCACCCGCCCTTCGCACAGCCGCCCCCGACCGCCGCACCCGCCCTTCGCACAGCCGCCCCCGACCGCGCGCGCCCGCGCCCGCCCCGCCCTACGCTCGATGCATGCCTCGCCGCCAGATGCATATGACCGGCGCAGCCGAAGCCCCCTTGCGGGCCGCGTTGCGTGAGCTGCGTACGCGCCTGGACGTACCGGCCGGATTCCCGCCCGAGGTGCTTGCGGAGGCCGAGGCGGTGCTCGGCTCACCCGGCCTCGACGGGTACCGCGACGCCACCGACATCCCGTTCTTCACGATCGACCCGTCCACGTCCAGGGACCTGGACCAGGCGATGTTCCCGGAACGGCGCGCGGGCGGCGGCTTCCGCGTCCGGTACGCGATCGCCGACGTCGCCGCCTGGGTGAAACCGGGCGGCGCGCTCGACCGCGAGGCACACGCCCGCGTCACCACCCTCTACTTCCCCGACGAACGGGTCCCCCTGCACCCGCCGCAGCTCTCCGAGGGCGCTGCGAGCCTGCTGCCCGACCAGGACGCCCCGGCGCTGCTGTGGACCATCGACCTGGACACCGAAGGACTGCCCGTCGCCACGGACGTCCACCGCGCCCTGGTCCGCAGCCGCGCCAAGCTCGACTACGAAGGCGTGCAGAAGGTCATCGACAGCGGCACGGCGGAGGAGCCGCTCTCCCTCCTCAAGGAGATCGGCCTGCTGCGCGAGCGCCAGGAGGTCGCCCGCGGCGGCATCTCGCTCAACGTCCCCGAGCAGGAGATCGTCGAACGCGACAGCCACTACCACCTGGAGTTCCGGGCCCCGCTGCCCGCCGAGGGCTGGAACGCGCAGATCTCCCTGCTCACCGGCGCCGCGGCCGCGGACCTCATGGTCGCCTACGGCACCGGCATCCTGCGCACCCTGCCGGCCGCCCCGCAGGGCGCGGTCGGCCGCCTGCGCCACGTCGCGAAGGCGCTCGGCATCGACTGGCCGCACCACGTCTCGTACGCGGATGTCGTACGCGGACTCGACCCGCGGGACGGCAACCACGCGGCCTTCCTGCAGGAGTGCACCACCCTGCTCAGGGGCGCGGGCTACACGGCCTTCACCGGTGGCAAGCTGCCCGACCCCCGTGTCCACGCGGCGGTCGCCGACGAGTACACCCACTGCACGGCGCCGCTGCGCCGCCTCGTCGACCGCTACGCGGGCGAGATCTGCCTGGCCGCGGTGGCCGGCCGGGAGCCGCCCGAGTGGGTGCTCGCGGCGCTCGACGCGTTGCCGCAGGAGATGGCGGAGGGCAGCCGGCGGGCCAACACCGTCGAGCGCGAGTGCGTGGACATCGTCGAGGCCGCCCTGCTCGAGGACCGCATCGGCGAGACCTTCGACGCGTATGTGGTGGACGTGAAGGAGGACCGCCCCGACGTGGGCACCGTGCAGCTGGAGTCCCCCGCCGTCATCGCCCGCATCGAGTCCGAGGACGAGGCGGAACTGCCCCTCGGCGAGCGGCTACGGGTACGGCTCACGCAAGCGGATCCGGGTCTGGCGAGGGTAGGGTTCGCGCCCGCCTGACGGCAGCCACCAACGCGCCCGGAACGCCCCAGGGACGCGGCGGGGCGTGGGCTAACGTAGTTAGCATGCAGTTGACCTCCCGTAAGCGCGAGATCGTGACCGAGGCGCGTGCCCTGCTCGAAGAGCGCGGTGCGGCCGCGCTCACCATGCGGGCGCTCGCCGAACGTCTCGGCATCAAGGCGCCGTCCCTGTACAAACACTTCCCCGACAAGGCCGCCGTCGAGCTGGAGCTGATCGTGCTCGGCCTGCGGGAGACCGCCGAAGCGCTCGAAGCGGCCGCCGGTTCCCTCCCGTCCGTCATGGAGGCCTACCGCGCCTACGCCCTCACCCACCCGCACCTCTACCGCCTGATGACCGAACGCCCCCTGCCCCGCGAGGCGCTCCCCGAAGGCCTCGAAGCCCGCGCGGCCGCTCCGCTCCTGAAGGTGTGCGGCGGCGATACGGATACCGCCCGGGCGGCCTGGGCCTTTGCCCACGGGATGGTGATCCTGCAGCTCAACGACCGGTTTCCGGCGGGTGCCGACCTGTTCGCCGCCTGGACGAGAGGCGCTGAGGCCTTCGTGAGCTGAGCGTCGGTGGCCGGTGCGGGGCGGGTGTGGGGCGGGCCTGCGGCATTCGCGGCGCAAATCGTCATCTAAGCTTCACGGCGGCCCGCGGGGAGCGGTCCGTCGTAGACCCCCAGGGGGAAGTGAGGAATGCCGGTGATCTGTGTCGGAGGCATGATCGGGATCGGTAAGACCAGTGTCGCCGAGCTGATCGCCAAGGATCTCGGCAGCGAGGTCTTCTACGAGAGTGTCGAGGACAACCCGATCCTGCCGCTCTTCTACACGGCGAGCCCCGAGGAGATCCAGGCCAAGCGCTACCCCTTCCTCCTGCAGCTCTACTTCCTGCAGACGCGGTTCGCCGCGATCAAGGAGGCGTACAAGAAGGGCGACAACGTCCTCGACCGCTCCATCTACGAGGACTGGTACTTCGCCAAGGTCAACCACGACCTGGGCCGGATCAGCTCGCTGGAGATGCAGGTCTACGAGGGCCTGCTCGACGAGATGATGCGCGAGATCGACGGCCTGCCCTACCGCAAGGCGCCGGATCTCATGGTCTACCTGCAGGCGGACTTCGAGACCGTGCTGCACCGGATCGGCCTGCGCGGCCGCGACTTCGAACAGGACGAGAGCCTCGTCGAGTACTACCGCGTCCTGTGGTCCGGCTACGACGACTGGGTGCACAAGCACTACTCGGCCAGCGAGGTCCTCGTCATCGACATGAGCCGGACCGACGTGGTCAACAACCCCGAGGACGCGGCCCGCGTCGCCCGCGAGGTCCGCGAGGCACTGCGCGACTGCCGGTAGCGCAACCGCCGGCAGGGAGGCTGCGGGCAGGGTCGGGGAACAGAGGGACAGCGGGATCAGCGGGGAAGCGCAGGGGGAGCGTAAATGTGGACTTGGCCGACGAAGCACGCCAGGCTGCTGTGGAGTCTCGCCTGCGCGGGACTCGTCCTGATCCTCGTGGGGTTCGCGGTGCGGGCCCCCGTGAAGGACTGGTGGCTTGCGCGTCAGGCGTGCGACGGCGCCCTGCCCGGCGAGGACCTGGAAACCGTACGGACCGAGGCGCGGCTCGGCTCGTACGAGGAGTCCTTCGACGAGGAGACCGGTGCCTACCGTTGTGTCCTGCGGAACGACGCGGACAAGGTCGTGATCGCGGTAGAGGCCTTCCCGCCGGGATACTCCCGGGACGAGGAACTGTCGTCCATCGGGAGATCGCATGCGCCACATGCCGTGCTGCCGGGCGGACTGCCCGGATTCGAGGCCCCGAACAGCCAGGTCTACCTGCTGCCCGAATGCGCGGACGGGGTCGAGGACCCGGGCGGCCAGGACACCCGGTTGCTCGTGGGCACGTGGACCTACTTCGCGGAGAGCCGGGCGGAGAAGGCGGCCATGCTGCGCCTCGCCGTCAGGATGACCAACCACGTCACCGAGAAGCTCGGCTGCGGAAGCGAGCCGCTGCCCCTGCCGGAGCCCGAAGCGGTCCCGGACACCGGCCGCTTCGTGGCCCGTACCGAAACGAAGAACACACCCTGCGCCGCCTTCGCGACCACACGCGTCCCGGAGGAAGGCCGCGACGGAGAGGTCCGCATCGCCGTCGCGGACGGTGGCATCGTCGGCCGGTGCACCTTGCACGCACCGAGCGGCGAGGACTCGAAGCGCAGCGACGGACGCGGCCAGGCGCTGGTCGAACTCACCAGCTGGCGCGGCAACTGGGGCACCGAACTGCGGGAGATGGGCTCCGGCCCCGACCCGCTGCCGATGGGCCCCGGCGCCTGGAAGCCCGCACTGACCGGCTCGCGCGCCTGGGCCGTGGCGATGTGCGACGGCCAGAAGGCCGGCTTCGCCGCCCACTGGGGTCTGGACAGCGGACTCGGCCTCAAGTACCGCAAGAACGGCAAGTACGCGCCGCCCGGCGAGGAAGAAGTCAGGGAAAGCAGCGCACGGCTACGCGCGTACGTCACCGCGTTCGCCGAGGAGCAGGTCCGCCGCGAGGGTTGCACCGACCTGCAACTGCCGTCGGCTCCCTGAGGACCCGAGCGGAACTGGGGGCTCCCGGCGGAGGAAGCCCCCAGTTCCCCAGGTCCCAGTTCCCCAGGTCCCGGTCCCCAGGTCCCGGTCCCCAGGTCCCGGTCCCCAGTCCCCAGCGCCCGGTCAGCGGCTGCCGAGCAGGTGGCGCCAGGTCTGCGGGCCGACCACGCCGTCGACCTGCAGACGGTGCTTCTTCTGGAAGGCGATCACCGCGGCCTTGGTCTTCGAACCGAACGCGCCGTCGGTCTTGAGGCGGTAGCCGTAGACGTTCAGCTGGGTCTGCGCGGCCTTCACGGCCTGGCCGCGCGAGCCGGGCTTCACCGTCCTGATCAGCTTGGACCAGGTGTTCTTGCCGATGACACCGTCGGCGGCCAGGCCCCGTGACTTCTGGAACTTGATCACGGCGGCGCGGGTCTTGCTGCCGAAGATGCCGTCCACGCCGATCGAATGGCCGCGCGACTTGAGGAGCAGCTGTGCCGAGCGCACGTCAGCGCCCTTCGAGCCCTTCTTCAGCACCGGCCAGGAGGCGCTGGGTGCCGGGGTGGTGGAGCCGCCGCCTCCCTTGAGCTTGAGCGGGCGGAACGGGTCGTAGTTGTCCCGGCCGATCCCGTAGCTCAGCTTGCGGTGCGTCGTGCCGTACGTGCCGCGCTGCTCGTACGCCCAGTAGGAGGTGTGCGCGGAGTTGGCCCACTTCTCGAAGATCACGACGTGCCGGAAGTCGCCGTCGGAGGTGCTGTAGTCGATCAGCAGGTCGCCCTTGCGCAGCTGGCTGGTGCTGCTGAGCCGCTTGGTGACGCTGCTGCTGGTGGCGAGCCCGACGGTGTTCAGGCCGGGCTTGCCCAGGCCGAGCGCCATGGAGACGAAGCCGGAGCAGTCGGTGCGGTACCCGTCCTTCCAGACCTTGCTCATGCTGTACGGCACGGGACGGCCGTTGTTCGCGGTGAGCCAGGTGCGGGCCCGCTTGATCATGGTGTCGCGCGACATGCTCGCCGTGGCCATCGCCGTCAGGTCACCGGCCTGGGTGACGAGCTTGCCGTCCGCTTCGGGCTCGGGCCCGTACGCGGCGGCGGCCTTGGTGTTCTCCTTCGCGTCCGGCCCGGACGACGAGGAACAGCCGACAGCGGTGAACGCGACACTGCCGGCGGCTATACCGGCGACCAGGAGTCGGGTACGGCGTGTCAGGCGGGTACGTCGAGTCATGGAAATCCCCCGAGTGGTAAGTGGGTTGTGGCGGCGGCCGGCCGACGGTGCGTCCGGCGCGCCCTGCGTCCATCACGATGGCAAACGCTGCCCGAGGGGCCCAGCGATGTGGGAAAGCCGCATGACTCCGTGACGTGACCCCAACAATTTCAGGGGCCGGTCACCAGGGCCGTGACAATGGATCAGGAGGCCGTGGCGCCCCGGCATATGAGAGGCCGTGGAGCCCCGGCACACGCAAGGCGGCCGGCCCCCGGGAAAGGCGCCGTGGCCCACCGCGCGCGGCTATGGTCGCCTCCGTGGGTGAGGTCGTGGTGGTACGCGATGGCTTTGGGCCGGAGGTCCTGCTGGTGCATGGCGGTGCAGGCCCGCGGACGACGTGGGGCGCTCTCGCTCCGCTGGCCGACCGGTGGACGCTGGCATGCGTCCACCGCCGCGGCTACCCGCCGAGTCCACCGCCGCAGAAGCGTCAGGACTTCGCGGTGGATGCCCGGGACCTGGCACCGCTGTTCGTGGGTCGGCCGCACGTGGTCGCCCACTCCTACGGTGCCCTCGGGACGTTGATCGCGGCCGCTGCCGCGCCGGGCAGCGTGCGCTCCCTCACGCTGATCGAGCCGCCCCTCAACTACCTTGTCCCCGATGATCCCGAGGTGGCGCGGCTCGAGCACCTCGGCGATGCGGTCCTTGCCCACGGGATGGATACCGACCCGGCCGAGCTGCGCGAGTTCCTCCGCCTCGTGGGCGCGCCCATCGGCGACGGCCCGCTCCCCGAGGGCGTGGTCGCCGGGGTCCGGCGGGCGCACGGTGCTCGGCCGACCAGCGAGGCGCGCCCAGCGCTCGACGCCATCCGGTCTGCCGGCGTCCCGGTGCTCGTCGCGTCCGGAGACCACGCGGCCGCGCACGAGCGGATCTGCGATGCTCTCGCGGACGCGCTCGGTGGCCGGCGCAGTGTGCATCCGGGTGCTGGTCATTTCGTCGCCGCGGCGCCGGGCTTCACCGAACAGCTTGAGACCTTCCTGCGCAAGAGCGTCACGTCACCAGCTTCTTCCGGCAGCTGAGGACTGCTGCGAGGCCGAGGGAGGCGAGGAAGTCCGACGCCGGCGCGCGGAGGGCGACGCGGGACTGCACGACCGTTCCAGGTCGCGGCGGCCAAGACCTGCGGCATCACGGGAGTTTCGGAGAACGTTGCCCGTCAGGGGGTGACGGGGTTGAGCGATGTCGCGCAGGGGGTGCCGGTGTGGGCGTCCGTGGACGGTCCGTGACCGTATATCCGCACCCCATACCGACCCGGACCTCGGACGTGACCCGGGATGTGCCGCCAGGTACTCGCCCTCGCCGCCGAAGATTGGTCTCGACCATTAACGGTCGCCGATCCCATCCTTAAGCCCACCCTAAGATCATCGAGCGCCGTCCCGATCACGCCGTTTGCCCGGTTCGCACTCGCTAGCGTGCTGCCGCATCCCCACCTCCATGAACGGCGAAAGAAGGCGTGCGATGAGCGACCACCGGCGCAGGATCAGCGGCAGGAAGAAGGCGATAGGCGCAGTCGTGGCCCTGGCCGTGGCGGGCGGCGGTGCCGTCCTCCTCACCGGCACCGCGCAGGCGGCCGATGTGGGCGCCGCCTACACCATGACCAGCAAGTGGTCCACCGGGTACACCGCCCAGTACGTCGTCACGAACGGCACCGACTCGACCAGGAGCGACTGGACCCTCGCCTTCGACCTGCCGCCGGGTGCGAAGCTGAGCTCGCTGTGGAACGCGGAGTTCGGCGTGGACGGCTCGCGGGTCACCGTGAGGCCGCCGGCCTGGGACAAGGACGGGCTCGCGGCCGGAGAGTCGGTCACGGTCGGCTTCGTCGTCAACGGTTCGGGTGACCCGACCGACTGCGTCATCAACGGCGTCTCGTGTTCGACGGGCGGCGGCGCGACCCCCGAGCCGACCGAGGGCCCGACGCGGACGGCCACCCCCACACCCGACCCGACCCAGAGCCCCGCCCCGACCCAGACCGCCACCCCGACCAAGTCCCCCGAGCCCACCGAGTCGAACGGCGGCGGGAACACGGACACCGCCGCCTTCGCCCCGTACGTCGACACCTCCCTCTACCCGGCCTTCGACCTGATCGGCGCGGCCGAGGCCACCGGCGTCAAGGACTACAACCTCGCCTTCATCACCGACGGCGGAGCGTGCACCCCCAAATGGGGCGGGGTGACGGATCTGGGCAGTGACGCCGTCGCCGGGCAGATCGGCGCGCTGCGCGCCGCGGGCGGCGACGTCCGGGTCTCCTTCGGCGGCGCCGCCGGCCGCGAGCTCGCCACCACCTGCTCCTCCGCGGACGCCCTGGCAAAGGCATACGGAAAGGTCGTGGACACCTACGACCTCACCAAGGTCGACTTCGACGTCGAGGGCGGCGCGCTGCCCGACACCGCGGCCAACACCCGCCGCGCCCGCGCCGTCGCCGAACTCCAGAAGCAACACCCGGACCTGGACGTCTCCTTCACCCTGCCCGTGATGCCCGAGGGTCTGACCCAGCCCGGCGTGGACCTGCTGGCCGACGCCAGGAAGAACGGCGTGCGGATCGACGCCGTCAACATCATGGCCATGGACTACGGACCGGCGTACAGCGGCGACATGGGCACCTACGCCGAACAGGCCGCCACCGCCACCCAGGCCCAGATCAAGGGTGTCCTGGGGCTCAGCGACAGCGCCGCCTGGAACACGGTCGCGGTCACCCCGATGATCGGCGTCAACGACGTGGTGACGGAGGTCTTCACGGTCGAGGACGCCACCCAGCTGGTGAACTTCGCCGAGTCCCGCGGCCTCGGCTGGCTCTCGATGTGGTCGGCGACCCGCGACAAGGCCTGCCCCGGCGGCCCGAAGCCCGCCGCCGACCCGACCTGCAGCTCCGTCACCCAGACCGAGCACGCCTTCAGCAAGGCCTTCGCGGCCTACAACTGATCCCGCCGCGCCGCACATCGCGCCACCGAGCTCCGGCGCGGGTCCGTTGACGTGTTACCCCACCGGTCTGTTGCAGGTGGGGTGACCGCCAGGCGGTCCGTGCAGCTTGGTAGCGTCCCGGTTCGGATCACGGGGGAGGGGTGCGGCATGGATGCGTCGCGACGGCGCAAGTGGTGGGTCTACGGCGGAGTGTGCACCGTGGTCGCCGTACTCGTAGCCGGGCTGTCGTGTCGTGCGTGATCGTCCGTGACCACCAGCGGGCCGAGAACCAGGCCCAGTTGAAGCGCGAGCCTGTGCGGGGTTGCTGCCCGAGCCGTACCTGAGCCCGTACCTTCCCTCGGACTCAGCCGGGTTCTCGGAGGAGTACGGCACGATGCTTGGCCCGGGCCAGGAGAGCTGTACGGGAACGGTCACTGGACCAGCGTGACCTGCTCCGGAAGCGACCGGAGCGCCTTCTACTCGATCGTCCGGTACGGGCGCGACGAGCCCACCGCCGCGGACAAGGCGTACGAGCGCGCCGCGCTCAAGGCCTTCGCGGAGAGGTCCGCGAAGGCACACGGATGCAAGAAGCCTGCGAAGCCGGCCTCCTGACGCCCGACCTGGCGCGGGAGGCTCGCGGAACAACTCCCTCCGGCCACTGGCGGATCTCGATCCGACGACTGCGCTTTTGCTTGTGACGTCGTGCTGTGACCCTCTCCCCATGCCCGCACCGACCGCAGGGGTACCTCCCGCATCCGAACCGCCTCCGGGGCACTATCGCCTCGGCTGCTTCGGGGGCGGATTGATGGCGCTCCTCGTGCTCGCGGCCAATGCGGTCGCCGCCGTGCTGGTCGGCTTTGCGTCAGGGGTGTTGGCACTGTTTCCCGCTGCAGGCGAGGGATGTCCGAAGCAGGGACCGTGTCCGCGGGCGCAGCCCGCCATGGACTGGACGCCGGTCATCGCTTTCGGCGCACTGGCCGTGGGCGCACTCGTGATCGCGGTGGCCCTGCTGCGCTTCGGGCCCCGCAGCGTCGCCCTCGCGCAGACGGCGTGCGCGGTCATCCTGTGCCTGGTGGCGTGGAGCGTGGCCGTGACCGAGTGGCGCGACGCCCATCCGCAGCCCGTACGCCTGTTGGAACAGTGTTCCCGGGACGTCGGAACCGTCCGCGAGACCCTGCGTGCCCCCGAACGAGGATGCTTCGAGCCTTCGCGCGGCCACTGACCGGCGCTGTCCGCCGCTGTCCGGCGCCCGTCCGGTGCTGTCCGGTGCTGTCCGGTGCTGTCCGGCGGCGTCTTCCGGCCGAAGGAGGGCGTGGGGCGTAGTGGGCGGCTGCCCCTTCATGCAGGTCACGCGGTCCTTCGCCATTCAATCTCCGCAGGATCGTCGTGGGTTGAGCACATGTGGGGCGCTCGGCTCCATGGTCTGAGCTGTGTTGACACCGGCAGATCGTCCGATCTTCAGGGAGGTGTGTCCGAAATCCGATCAGTCATGTGGCAATCACTGTGCGCAAACGACAGACTCCGGACCGGAATCGCACCTCGTTCCGCTGCCGAAGGAGAAGATGGACAGTGCGTTACCTGACGAAGACCTCGGGCGTCGCGGCGGCGACAGCAGCCGCCTGCGCGCTGGGCGGCTCCATGAGTGCCGCGCAGGCACAGCCCGCCGGATCGACCGGGCTGTACGCGCCTTCTGCCCTGGTTCTCAGCATCGAGGACGGTCCCACGGTCACGCGTGCCGTGACACTGTCCTGCATGCCGTCCGCCACGGGCACGCACCCGGCGCCGGAGTCCGCGTGTGCGGAACTGTCCGCCGTCGACGGGAACTTCACCCAGCTGGTGAGTTCCGAGCCGTATGTCGTCTGCACCAAGGAGTGGGCACCGGTCACCGCGCGCGTCGTCGGGGCCTGGGAGGGCGGGCGCGTCGACTGGACCCGCACCTTCGCCAACCCGTGCGAGATGCGGTCCGGGCTCGGAGGGAGCAGCACGTTCGCCTTCTAGCCGTACCGCTGTGACCCACCGAAGGCGGCCTCCGATCCGGAACTGTCCCGGATCGGAGGCCCTCGTCATGGCGACGGACGAGTCGGCCTGTACGCCGGGTTCTGTCTCCCCGGGGCCTCGCGGCCCGGGGGGAGGCGGCCATCCATCTGGGGCCGGCATTGCTGCCGGCCTCGTGCGGTCTACCCGCGGACTCGGGCGAGCAGCCCTCGATCGTCCGCGCAGGAGCACCGGGGTGCTCCCTCTTGACCTTGCTCCGGGTGGGGTTTACCTAGCCGTCCGAGTCGCCTCGGGCGCTGGTGGTCTCTTACACCACCGTTTCACCCTTACCGGGAACCGAAGCTCCCGGCGGTCTGTTTTCTGTGGCACTGTCCCGCGGGTCACCCCGGGTGGGCGTTACCCACCACCCTGCTCTGTGGAGCCCGGACGTTCCTCGGCGGGGATCCGAAGATCTCCGCCGCGACCGCCCGGCCGGCTCGTCCGCCGTGCCGTCATCGTACCCGCAGGAGGGGAGGGGGACCGCACGGCGGGGCCCGCGTGAACCCGTCAGGATTCGAGAAGCGCACCGGACGGACCCGTGGCTAGCGTGAAGGACATGACCTCCATCGAGCACCTCACCATCGAGGCCGCCGACGTCGCGGCCGCCCAGCGCTTCTACGCCGAGGCCTTCGGCATCGAGAAGCAGGTACGCGTGCGGGCCTCGCAGGCCCCCACGTCCGGATTCCGTGGTTTCACGGTGTCGCTCATCTCCGCCCAGCCGGCGACCGTCCTCGGGTTCGAGGAGGCGGCCGTCAAGGCCGGTGCCACCGTGCTCAAGCCCGCCAAGAAGTCGCTGTGGGGCTTCGGCGGTGTCGTGCAGGCGCCGGACGGGACGGTCTGGCAGCTGGCGAGCTCGTCGAAGAAGGACACCGGGCCGGACACCGGCACGTTCGACGAGATCGTGCTGTTGCTCGGTGTCGCCGACATGGCCGCCGGCAAGAAGTTCTACGTGGAGCGGGGGCTGAAGGTCGCGAAGAGCTTCGGCGGCAAGTACACCGAGTTCGACGGCACCGGCAGCCCGGTCAAGCTGTCCCTCTACCCGCGCAAGTCCTTCGCCAAGGTCACCGGGCTCCCCGTCGAGGGCAGCGGCTCGCACCGGCTCGCCGTCGGCAGCGGCTTCGGTGAGTTCACCGACCCGGACGGGTTCGTATGGGAGAACGCGGCATGATGTTCCGTGCGAAGGCCGAACCGCCACCCAGGCCGATGAACGGCCTTGAGGTGCCGGCCGCTCAGGGGGCTACGGGCGGTAGACCGTTCCCGGTTCCGGGACGCCCGGGGCCATCAGCTGCGGCACCGTGACGAACGTATAGCCCTGGGCCTTCAGCGCCTTGATGATGCCCGGCACGGCCGGGACCGTGCCGTCGTAGATGTCGTGGAGCAGGATGATGCCGTCGCGGCCTGCCTGGTCCAGGACGCGCTTCTCGATCAGGTCCGAGTCGGTGGTCGCGTAGTCCTTGGCGGTGACGCTCCACAGGACCTGGGAGAGGCCGAGCTCCTCGCAGACCTTGCTGACCTTGTCGTCCGTACGGCCCTGGGGCGGGCGCATCAGGGTGGGCTCCTTGCCCGTGATGTCCTTGATGGCCTGCTGGGTGCGGTCGAGTTCGGCGCGTATCTCGTCAGTGGAGAGGTCTGTGAGGATGCCGTGCGTCCAGGTGTGGTTGGCGACCTCGTGGCCCTCGGCGGCCAGGCGCCGCACGACCTCCGGGTGCTTCTTGACGTGGTTCTTGCCGAGCAGGAAGAAGGTCGCGGGGACCTTCTCGTGCTTCAGCGTGTCGAGGAGCTCGGGGGTGTCCTTGCCCGGCCCCGCGTCGAAGGTCAGGGCGATGCACTTGGCCTCGCGGCAGTCGACGGAACCGAACGCGCCCTTGCCGTCCTCGCCCGCCTTCGCGCGCGCGTCGGCCGGTGCGACCGTGTCGGTGCCCCAGGTGGCCAGGGCGGTGGTCGCCGCCAGGGCCGCCAGGGTGAGGCCTGTGGCCACGGCGAGGTGGCGGCGGCGTATCCGCCGCCCGCCCTTGCCGCCCTGGGATGTGCTGTCGTCGCGCATGGTGCTCCCCCGTGGTGGTGCTCAGGTCGCCATGGAGGAGGGGGAGTGGGACGGCCGGGTTGCCCGGTGGCGGGACCGGTGGGGCGATTGTGACGCGGGTCATGGTCCGCGCCGCTGCGTCCGCTCAGGAGGTACGGGGCGGCAGTGAGCGCTCGGCCACCTTCTGCACGTGCTTCCCGAAGACAGCCTCCGCCTCGGGGGTGAGCGTCCGCAGGGCGACCATCGCCGTGAGGATGACGTCGCAGAGTTCGGAGCGGACGTCGTCCCAGGTGTGCGTCGTGCCCTTGCGGGGATTCTGGCCGGTCGCGCCGATCACGGCCTCGGAGACCTCGCCGACCTCCTCCGAGATCTTGAGCAGTCGAAGGAGCAGTACCTCCGGTGCGGGGCGGTTGTCGTCGCGGCTGTCTTCGGTGTCGTCGAGCCACTGGGTCAGGCGCTCGACGAAGGGCCAGGGAGCGGCGGTGTCGTCCATCCGGGCAGCGTGCCACGCCCGGTGCCCGCGCGAAGTATTGACGGTCCGTCAGAAGTGTGGGTACCTCTACTTATGTCGGCGGGCCGATATATGTGCCCCGGTGATCGGAGAGCCGGCGGCGGCCGGGGAGGGGTGGTGCGGTGCGGCGTACGCAGGTGCAGCGCAAGAGCGAGACGCGGGGCCGGCTGATCGACGCCGCCGCGGACCTGTTCGCGCGCAAGGGATTCCACGCGGTCTCGGCCGAGGCAGTGGCTCAGGCCGCGGAGCGGACGACCGGCGCGCTCTACAGCCACTTCGGCGGCAAGGAAGGGCTGCTGCTCGCCCTCCTGGAGGTCTGGAAGCAGCGGACCGTCGAGCGGCTCACCGCGGAGATCCACCAACTGCCCGACCCCGCCCCGCACTTCGCCGCAATGTGGGAGGCGATCACCGCCCCCGCCGAGGACCGCGGCGAGGCCTGGCTGCTCCTGGAGATCGAGCTGTGGCAGCACGGCGCCCGGGATCCCGTCCTCGGTCCGCTGGTCTCCCGCCGTTACGCGGAGATCCGCGGCCAGCTCGGCGAAGGCCTCGCGGACTGGGCCGAGGCCACCGAAACCGAGCTGCCGTACGGGCCGGAGGAGACCGGGGCGCTCGTGCTCGGGCTGCTGCTCGGCTGCGCGCTGCAGCACCGGCTCGACCCCGCTTCCGTGCCTCGGGAGCTGGTCGTCGGCGCACTGAGTGAGCTGCTCGGCCTGCGTGCCGAGGCCACTCCCGTACGCGCCGAGGCCGCCCCCGTACGCGCCGAGGCCACCCCCGTACGCCCTGAGGCCGCCCCCGTACGGCCCGGCGTCACCCCCGTACCCCACGCAACCGCAGAAGATCCACCCCCGAAGGAGGCTCGGCCATGACGGTACCCGCACTGAACGAGATCGACCTGCTCGAGGACACCTGGGCCCGTGAGGTCCCGCACGCGCAGTTCGCGCTGCTGCGCCGCGAGGACCCCGTCCACTGGCACGAACTCCCGGACGGGGAGGGCTTCTACGCGATCACCAAGCACGAGGACATCATCAAGCTGAGCCGCGACCCCGAGCTGTGGTCGGTGGAGAAGGGCTCCTTCTTCATACGGGACCAGACGGACCAGTCCCTGGAGAACCTCGCGCTCACCCTCGTCGGCATGGACCCGCCCAAGCACAGCCGTTTCCGCAAGCTGGTCAACGCCGCCTTCGCGCCGCGCATGATCCGCAAACTCACCGAGGACATCAAACGACGGGCCGACCTGCTCGCGCGGAAGATCGAGCCGGGCACCGAGCTGGAGTTCGTGGAGACGATCGCCTCCCGGCTGCCGCTTGAGATCATCTGCGAGATGATGGGGATCCCGCCTCAGGACGAGGACCACATCATCAACTGGTCCAACCGCATGGTCGGCTTCCAGGACCCCGACTTCCGTACGACCCCGGAGGACGGGCAGGTCGCGGCCGGCGAGATCTATCTGCGCTGCAACCAGCTCGCCGAGGAGCGGCAGAGCGATCCGCGCGACGACATCGTGAGCGCGCTGGTGCACGGCGAGGTGGACGGCGAGAGGCTCACCACGCATGAGATCAACATGTTCTTCGTGACGCTGATCGTGGCCGGCAACGAGACCACCCGTAACCTCCTGTCCGGCGCGCTGCTGGAACTCGCCCGCAACGAGGCGCTGCGCGAGGACCTGGTGCGGGGCATCGAGGACGACGCGCTGTGGCGCTCGGCCACCGAGGAGTTCCTGCGCTGGAACGGCTCCATCCACAACTTCCGCCGGACCGCGACACGCGACACCGAGGTGCGCGGGGTGAAGATCAGAGAGGGCCAGAAGGCCGTCCTCTTCTACACCTCCGGCAACCGCGACGAGGACGTCTTCGAGCGCCCGGACGTCTTCGACCCCCGGCGCTCGCCCAACGACCATGTGACCTTCGGCGGCGGCGGACCGCACTTCTGCCTCGGCTCGGGCCTGGCCCGTACGGAGATCAACGCGCAACTGCGGGCGATCCTGCGGCGCTGCCCGAACGTCGAACTGACCGGCGAGCCGCGCCGGATGCGGTCCGATTTCATCAACGGGATCAAGCACCTGCCCGTGCGCTTCAGCTGAGGGGCGGGCGTCTCGAAGGGCCGGGCTGAGTCATCGGCCCGGCCTGAGTCCTAACCCCGCCCGATATACGGCATGTTCGTCGCCATCACGGTCGCGAACTGCACATTCGCCTCCAGTGGCAGCTCCGCCATGAACCGCACCTGACGGGCCACGTCCGCCACGTCCATCACCGGCTCGGGCGCCGGCTCCCCGTTGGCCTGCAGGATGCCGGACCGCATCTGCGCGGTCATGTCCGTGGCCGCGTTGCCGATATCGATCTGCGAGGCGGCGATACGGTACGGGCGCCCGTCGAGGGAGAGGGACTTCGTCAGGCCGGTCATCGCGTGCTTCGTCGCCGTGTACGCGACGGAGTGCGGGCGCGGGGTGTGCGCCGAGATCGAGCCGTTGTTGATGATCCGCCCGCCCTGCGGCGTCTGCGCCTTGAAGCGGCGGAACGCCGCCTGCGCGCACAGGAACGCGCCGTTCAGGTTGGTGTCGACGACATGGCGCCACGCGTCGTACGAGAGCTCTTCGAGCGGTACGCCGCCGGGCCCGAACGTGCCGGCGTTGTTGAACAGCACGTCCACCCGCCCGAAGCGCTCAGCGGCGGTGTCGAAGAGCGCGTCGACGTCGGCGGGCTCGGAGACGTTCGTCCGTACGCACACCGTCTCGGCCGAGCCGGCGAGCGCCGCCGTCTCCTCCAGCGTCTCCACGCGGCGCCCCGCGAGCGCGAGGGACCACCCGCAGGACGCGAGTTCCAGGGCCACCGCCCGGCCGATACCGGAGCCCGCCCCGGTCACAACCGCAATCTTCGCCTGTGTCATGGGCCCGCACCCTACGCCGGTGCCCGACATGCACCGCTCATCCATCCGCCATGTGGTTGTTCTGTACGCGACAGCCAGGCTTCGTCCCGCGCCCTTCGCGTTCATCCCGTCCGGACCGGCCGTCCACGGGCGTCCCCGTCCGGACCGGCCGTCCACGGGCGTCCCCGGCCGGTCCGGACGGTCCGGACGGTCCGGACGGTCCGGACGGTCCGGATGATCCAGGCGGTCCGGGCGATCCGGGCCGCCCGGGAGGCTCGTCCGGGAGGGCCGACTGGTGGCGGACGCCTGTTTCGTGACACCGTGCCGTAGCCGGTGGATCTCCCGGTGAGCCGGAGAGGTCCAGGATTCGTCAAGGGGCACGGAAGGGGCAGAGCGCTGAGTGCACCACGTCTGCGCCAAGGCCCCGCCGAACGGGCCGGTCTCGACCCCGCCGAGATAGCCGGGCTCCTCTCCGACGTCGCCGCCCTCCCCGGCACCTGGTGCGCGGGCGCGGTGCTCGCCGTCGGCCGCGGCCCGGTGCTCGTCGCCGAGGAGGCCTTCGGCTGGGCGGTCAGCCACCGCACGTACGACGAGGAACTGCCCGCGTACCGCAAGGTGCCCCTGCACACCGGGACGCCCTTCGACCTTGCCTCGCTCACCAAGCTGTTCACGACGGTGGCGGCCGTGCAGCAGATGGAGCGCGGCCGGCTCGGCCTCGACGCGCGCGTCGGCTCCTACCTGCCCGAGTTCACCGGCGTCGCACGGCACGGCATCACGATCCGGCAGCTCCTCACGCACACCTCGGGCCTGCGCCCCGAACTCCCCTTGTACGACTGCGAGTCGGATGCCCGACGGCTGGATCTGCTGCGTACGGAGGAACCGAGCACCGACCCCGGCACGTACCGCTACTCCGACCTCAACATGCTGCTCGTCCAGCACGTCCTGGAACGCATCACCGGCGAACGCCTCGACCGGCTGATCCGCGACGGCATCACCCGCCCCCTCGGCATGAGCCAGACCGGCTTCGGCCCCTGCGCCTTCGCCGCCGCCACCGAGGACCAGCGAAAGCCCTGGGCCAAGGCGAACCGTGGGATGGTGCGCGGCACCGTGCACGACGAGAACGCCTTCGCGCTCGGCGGGGTCGCCGGGCACGCCGGACTCTTCTCCACCGCCGGTGACCTCGCGGTCTTCTGCCGCGCCCTGCTCGGCGGCGGAGGATACGGCACGGCGCGGATACTGGGCCCCGACTACGTGGACCTGCTCCTGACCCCGCCCGGGCTCGGCTTCCTGCTCGACCAGCCGTGGTTCATGGGCGAACTCGCGGGCCGGGGCGCGGCCGGGCACACCGGGTTCACGGGCACCTCCCTGGTGATCGACCGCGCCACGGACACCTTCCTGGTGCTGCTCGCCAACACCGTCCACCCGCGCCGCCCTCAGAAGCCGTCGAGCGCGCCGCGCGCCGCGGCGGGGACCCGGGTGGCACGGGCGGTCCGGTGAGCCCGCCCGGACCGGCGCGGGTGATCCGGTGAGGACGCCTAGAATTTCGACGTGAACGCCCCGCTCCCCGACGCCCCGCTCCCCGATGCCGCGCTCCTGCGCACCGCCCTCGCCGGCCTGCTCGACGGGCTCCCGCCCAAGCAGGCCGCCCAGGCCGTCGAGCGGCTGATCGCCAACTACCGCGGCCGGACCCCGACCGACGCCCCGGTCCTCAGGGACCGCTCGGACGTCGCCGCGTACGCCGCGTACCGGATGCCCGCCACCTTCGAGGCGGTACGGGGCGCCCTCGGCGCACTCGCCGACGCGGCCCCCGACTGGACGCCGCAGGCCCACACCGACCTCGGCGGCGGCACCGGGGCGGCCACCTGGGCGGTCAGCGCGACCTGGCCCACGCCCCGGCCCGTCACCGTCCTGGACTGGGCCGAGCCCGCCCTCGCCCTGGGCCGCGAACTCGCGGGTGCCAACCCGCTGCTCGGCGCCGCCGACTGGCGGCGCGCCCGCATCGACGCGACGCTCGGCCTCGAACCGACGGACCTCGTCACCCTCTCCTACGTCCTCGGGGAACTCACCGCCGCCGACCGCGCCGCGGCCGTCGCCGAGGCGGCCCGTGCCGCGCAGGCCGTCGTCGTCATCGAGCCCGGCACCCCCGACGGATACACCCGGATCATCCAGGCCCGGGACGCCCTCGTCACGGCCGGATTCACCATCGCCGCACCCTGCCCGCACAGCGCCGCCTGCCCCATCGAGCCCGGCCGTGACTGGTGCCACTTCTCCGCCCGGGTCAGCCGCTCCTCGCTGCACCGGCAGGTCAAGGGCGGCTCGCTCGCGTACGAGGACGAGAAGTTCAGCTATGTGGCGGCGGTCCGTTTCCCGGTGGAACCCGCACCGGCGCGGGTGGTGCGCAAGCCGCAGATCCGCAAGGGGCAGGTGCTGCTCGACCTGTGCGGGGCGGACGAGTCGCTCCGGCGCGAGACGGTGACCAAGCGGCACGGCACCCGCTACAAGGCGGCCCGCGACGCGGAGTGGGGCGACGCCTGGCCGCCCCACCCCTCGTAACCGGCTAGGAGCGCAGCTCCTGGGTGCAGCACTTCACACTGCCGCCGCCCTTGAGCAGTTCACCCAGATCGATCCCGACCGGCTCGTAGCCGCGTGCGCGCAGCGGCTCGAAGAGGCCCACCGCGCCCTGCGGGAGCAGGACGTGGCGGCCGTCGCTCACGGCGTTCATGCCGAGCGCGGCGGCATCGGACTCCCCGGCGATCAGCGCGTCGGGGAAGAGGCGCCGCAGCACGGCCCGACTGCCCGGGGAGAAGGCGCCGGGGTAGTACATGACGTCGTCGCCTTCGTCGTCGAGGACCGCGAGCGCCGTGTCGAGGTGGTAGTAGCGCGGGTCGACCAGGTCGAGTCCGATGACCGGGCGGCCGAAGAACTCCTGTGCCTCGCCGTGCGAGAGGGGGCTGGCGCGGAAGCCCCGCCCGGCCAGGATCCAGCGCGAGGTGACCGCGAAATCGCCCTCGCCCTCGTTGATGTGGACGGGTTCGCCGGTTTCGGTGAAGCCGTTGGCGCGGAACCAGGCGAGGTGCTCGGCCGCCTCCTGGGTCCGCTCGGCATGGGCGAAACGGGCGCCGAGCACCCGGCCGTCGATGACCGTGGCGCCGTTGGCGGCGAAGACCATGTCGGGCAGGTCCGGGCGCGGGGTGAGTTCCTCGACGGTGTGGCCGAGGGCGCGGTAGCGGTCCCTCAGGTCCTCCCACTGGGCGAGAGCGAGCGGGACGTCCACGGGTTTGGCGGGGTCCATCCACGGGTTGATGGAGTAGGTGACCTTGAAGTGCTCGGGTGGGCACATCAGATAGCGCCGGGGTCGGGCGCTGCGGGGCACAGTACGCAAAGAGGGCTCCTCACGATCGCCAGTGCTCAGTGCTGCTGCTGACCATGGTGCGGTGCGCGGGGGCGGATCCGCGCGGTGGCGCACGGGTTGTTTTCCGCGGGCCAAGGGGCCGCGGGTTTCCGAGACGATACGTCTCGGCTCATTGCGCTGTTAGATTCCTCGTATGGCCACCAACACACCTGCCGGGAAGTCGGCGCCCGATACGAAGCGCCGCAGCGAGCGCTCGCGGCGCGCCATCTACGATGCGGCCCTCTCGCTGGTCGGCGAGGTGGGATACGGGAAGACCACCATCGAGGGGATCGCCGCGCGGGCGGGCGTCGGCAAGCAGACGATCTACCGGTGGTGGTCCTCGAAGGGCGAAGTGCTCCTCGAGGCGTTCATCGATCTGGGAGCACAGGCCGCGGAGGCGACCGGCGCCGCGGACACGTACGCACCGCTGCCGGACACCGGGGACATCGCGGCGGACCTCAAGGCCGTGCTGCGGGCGACCGTCGACGAGATGTCCGACGACACCTATGACGCGCCGTACCGGGCGCTGGCCGCCGAAGGCGTGGTGAACCGGGAGGTGGGCGACAGGTTCGTGCGGCAGCTGCTCGAACCCGCCCTGGCGCTGTACGTCGCCCGGATCGAGGCCGCCCAGGCCGCCGGGCAGATCAGGGCGGACCTGGATCCGCGGATCGCCACGGAGATGTGTGTCGCACCGCTCGCGCAGCGCTGGCTGCAGGGGACCGGCCCGCTCACCCATGAGTTCACGGACACGGTCGTGGACTACGTGCTGCACGGGCTCACCCCCCGCGACTGAGGCGGGCGGATGCCGTACGACCGCGGCGGCCCGGTGCGGTCCTCGTGAGCCCCGGATCCGGGGTGTGGCCACCCGCGGCCCAGGATGGTGGCACCATGGACGCCACGGGGCGAGGGGAAGGCGAGGGTACGGGACACATGGGCGCTGAGTTCGGCCGCAGGTCCGGCGGACAGAGCAGGTTCTCGCGATGGCTGCGTGAGCGGCGCCCGAAGGACACGGGCGACGACGGCGGCCGCGAGGCCCTGCTCGTCGCGGCCGCCGAGGCGGGACTGCCGCTCGCGCCCGCCGCGCACCCGGCCGGCTACCGCTGCTCCTGCGTACGCGTCGGCTGCCCCACCCCCGCCCGCCACCCGCTCTCCTTCGCCTGGCAGACCCAGTCCACGACGGACCGGGCGCAGATCGAGCGCTGGGCCCTGCACCAGCCGGAGGCCAACTTCATCACGGCGACCGGGATGGTCCACGACGTCCTCGACGTACCCGCCGAAGCCGGGCGCGCGGCGCTCGCCCGGCTCCTCGAAGCGGGGATCGAGGTCGGTCCGGTCGCCGAGTCCGGCGACGGCCGGATGCTCTTTTTCACGGCGACCCGCGGGACGCCGGAGGACGAGGACGAGTGGTGGCCGTGCGAACTGGACTGCCACCCCGAGACGATGGACGAACACCCCGGGCTCCGGTGGCACTGCCGGGGCTCGTACGTTCTGGTGCCGCCGGCGCGGTTGCCGGACGACCTGACGGTGGACTGGCTGCGGGGGCCGGAGCATCCGCTGCCGGATCCGCTGACCCTGCTTGAGTTCCTCACGGATGAAGGTGCACGGGTGGCCGGTGCATCGGTGGCCGAGTCCGCCTGGCCTGTGCGGCGGTAGGTTCGGGCCCGCGTGGGCGGGCCCCTGCACGCACCCGCGGGGTGGGTGGGGACGTGCCGCTCAACATGCACATGCTGTTGAGCCCCTGGACGCACCCACGGGTGGGTGGGCCACCTGGGGCTTCGCCCCTTGCCCCCATCTCGCGCTGAACGCGCTCGTCCTCAGACGCCGGACGGGCTGGAGTGCTGGACTGAGCTCGTCCGGGAACCCCGGATCTGCCGGCGGTGTCGGCCGGCTCGTCCTGGAGCCCCCGGGCGGGCTCGTCGGATCAGGCCCGCGGGTTCTGCTGAGCCTCCTCGGACCGACGACGGCGGGCCGCGAAGACGACGCCCGCGCCCGCGGCGACCGCGGCCGCGGCGGCGCCGAGCAGCGGGCCCGTCGGGACGTCGGAGCCGGTCGCGGCGAGGTTGCCGCCGCCACCCACGCTGCCGCCCCCGGCCGAGCCGCCGCCCACGCTGCCGCCGGTCGTCGACGCGCCCCCGCTCGCCCCGGTCGACCCGCCCGCGCCCCCGGTCGACGCGCCCGCGTTGCCGCCGTCCGGCAGCGTCGCCTTCTTGTCGAGGGAGAGGGCGAGCGTGACCGGGTCGATCGGCTGGCCCTGCCGGTAGATCGAGCCGACCTCGTCGTTGGCGAAGGCCTCGGCGCCCGCGGCCGTGAACGTGGCCGGGATCCGGTCCAGGAGGAGCACGTCGTCCCTGACCTTGTACGTGGCCTTCGACAGGTCGAGGCGCGCGAATGCGACGTCGTCGCTCGTGCCCTTGGGCGTCTTGACGTCCACGAGCAGCGTTCCCTCCGCGCCGTTCGTCCGCACCTTGACGTCGCTGAACGTCATGTTGATGCCATGCGCCTCGTACGCGAAGCGGACGCTGCCGCCGAAGTCCGCGCCGAGCTTCTCGGCCCCGGCGTCGAACTCCGCGCTCCTGTACGCGAACTCGTACCCGCCGTCGGTCTTCTTCGCGCCCCCGGCGACGGTCACCCGTCCCCCGGCCTCGATGTATCCCCGGAAGCTCTCCTTCACGCCCCAGGTCAGCCTGCCGTCGACGACCTTCGCCTCGGACGTGCCGTCCGGTGTCCGGGAGGCCGTTCGCGTGGGCTGCGGACTGGTCCGGCTGGGGCTGGGGGCGGGGGAGTCGGAGCTCTGGCCGGGGCTCGGTTCGGGCTTCTCCGGCGGGGCGGCCGGAGCCGTGACGGTCAGCGGATCGCCCGCCTCGCCCTCGTAGGGGCCGCCCAGCTGCTCGGCGGCCTCCTTGGTGAGCGTGGTCGGCATGTCCTGCAGTGAGCGGCTGGGCGTGAACTCGGCCAGCGGCACGTCCTCGGTGAGGCTGCCGTCCCTGGTGACATCCGCCGTCACGGTCCTGGCCGAGCTGTCGAACCGGATGTCCGACAGCTCGATCTCGAAACCGTGGCCCTTCGGGACCGGGGCGGACACGATGCGCACGCTGCCCTCGAAGGCGAGCTGCACGGCGTGGTTCTCGCTGTCGTACGTCCCTGTGCCCCCGGTGAACGTGAACGCGCCGTTGCCCTCGGCCTGCGTGGCGCCGTCCGCCGCCGTGACCGTGGCATCGGCGCCCTGGGGGAAGGCGCGGCCCAGGTAGTCGCGGAACGACTGCTTGACGCCCCACGTCAGCGTGTAGTCCTCGAGCGGCCGCTCGGCCGCGGAAGCCGCGGTCATCGCGAGGGAAGTGGCGCCGAGTGTCAGCGCGGTGGCTGCCGCGGCGGCCAGGGCTATGGGGCGGCGGGTCAGGGACATGGTGGCAGTGCTCCTAGGGAGGTGAAGGGGGTGGGAAGGAGAGGGAGTGGAGGGAAGGAGGGGATGGCGGGGGCGCGGGATCAGGGTTCCGTCGAAGGCGGGTTGGCCGGTTCGGACGGCGCCAGGCCCTCGGCTTCGGTGGCATCCGAGCCGGACGTATGCCGCATGCGTACGACGAAGAACGCGGCGCCTGCGAGGAGAAGCACACCCGCGGCGATACCGAGCGGCAGCGCGGGCGAGCCGCCCCAAGGGGAGGAGGTGGAAGAGGCGGAGGCGGCGGCCGGTTCGGTCGTCGGGGCCGTGGGCTTCGCGGCCCCGGCGGACGGCGACGACGCGGCATCCGAGCCGAGGTCCGGCAGCGGCGGCAGCTTCGCCTCGTCCGTGAGGGCGATCGCGAGGGACACCGGGTCCATCGCGGTGCCCGCCTGGTACATGCCGTTGAAGGCCTTGGCGCCTTCGGCGGTCAGTTCCGCGGGCACCTCGGTCAGCGTGAGCAGGCCGCCCTCCGCCTTGAGACCCTCGGTCGCGAAGGAGACGAGCGCGGCCTGCTGCGCGCTGAACCCAGGGCTCGCGACATCCGCGTACAGCTTCGCCGTGCCCGATGAGGCGCGGACCGCGAGGTTGCTGAGCGCGAGGTCGAGGCCGTGTGCGCCGGTGAAGCGGATGCCGCCCTCGAACCGGGCGTCGAGGCGCTGCTTCTTCTCGTCGTACGTGCCTGCGCCCGCCGGGAAGCGGAACAGCGCACCGCCGTCCTGCGCACCGCCGCTCAGCTTCCACTCGCCCTGGGCGATGGAGCCGGTGACGTACTCGCGAAAGGTGCGCCGCACACCCCAGTCGAAGGCGGCGTCCTCGATCCGGCCGGACTGCGCGGGCGTCGCCTTCTTGCCGTCGTCGTCGTTCTCGTTCTCTGTCCCGTCCGAGGCGCCGTCGGACTCGCCGGAGCCAGAGGACGAACCCGAGGTCGAACCCGAGGACGAACCCGAGGTCGAACCGGACAACGAACCCGAGGCCCCGGAGGACCCCTTGAGGACATCGGCCGACAGGCTCACCGGATCGAGCGGCGTCCCCGCCGCGTAGTACCCGGCGAAGGCCTTCGCACCCGCCGAAGTCAGCGTCGCGGGCACGTTGTCGAGGGTGATCGGGCCGGTGCCGCCCGTCATGTCGATGCCGCTCAGGCCGAGACGGGCGAGCGCGACCTGGGAGGCCGAGGTCACCTTGCCGGTGCTTTGCGACCTGCTGACCATGTCCGCGTGGAGCGTTCCGGAGCCGCCGGAGATGCGCACGGTGGGCCGGGAGATCGTCAGGTCCAGCTCGTGGGAACCATCGGGCTTTTGGTGGCCGAGGAAGCGTACGCCGCCGGAGAAGCCCGCGTTCAGCGCGCCCGTGTCCGGGTTGTAGGAGCCCTTCGCCGAGTGGAAACGGAACTGGCCGGCGCCGACGGTCGCGGCGCCGCTCCGCAAGGTGTAACTGCCCTTGGCCACCGGCCCGGTGACATAGGCCTGGAACGAGGACTTGATGCCCCAGTCCAGTCTGCCGCCCTGCACCGCACGGTCCTCCGCGTGCGCCGCCGTGACCGGAAGCAGGGCTGCGAACAGGGCCCCAAGGCCCAGCGCGGCGGCCGCGCGGGCAGCACGTCCCGGCAGAGACATAGGCTCCCCTCCAACGTCTGGCTAATAAGGTAAGGCTAACCTAAACTATGCGGGACCTCGTGCGGAACCCCTGTCGGTCCGGAAGCCGCGGACGGAACCGCAGAACCTCTCAACGGCACGACAGGACGGTGGAGTTCGAGTGATTCCGGTGCGCTTGCGGCATCCCCTGCGGAGCTCTCGGCGGCGTCCCCAAGCACGACAGGGGCGACAGGCGCGACAGGCGCGTCAGGTGCGTCAGGTACATCGGGTGCGGCGGGCGGGCGTCTTCGTGGCCGCCGTCTGCCTCGCCCTCACGGGCTGCGGCGGCGGCACGGACGAGTCGGCGGGGGCAGGTGCGAAGACGGAGCGGCAGGCCGCGCCCGACCGGGTCGAGCCGATCTCCGCGGAGCCGCGGCCGAAGCTCCCCGTTACCGTCGCCTCCGCCGACGGCGAGCAGGTCACGGTGGACTCGGCCGAGCGGATCGTGCCGCTCACCGGTGCCGTCAACGAGATCGTCTTCACGCTCGGCCTCGGCGAGCACGTGGTGGCCAGGGACATCACCGCCACCTTCGAACAGGCGGAGAAACTCCCTACGGTGACCCGCGGCCACGATGTCTCCGCGGAGAGCGTGCTCGCACTCCGCCCCACCGTCGTACTCGCCGAGACCACGACCGGACCGGCCGAGGCGATGCAGCAGATACGGGACGCGGGCATCCCCGTCGTCGTGTTCGACCCCGCGAAGAGCCTGGAGGACGTCGGCGAGCGGATCGCCGCCGTGGCCGAGGCGCTCGGGGTGCCGCAGGCGGGCCGACAGCTGACCGAGCGGACCGAGCGGCGGATCGCCGCCGTACAGCAGTCGATTCCCCGGCGGGAGGACGGCGAGAAGCCGCGGGTCGCGTTCCTGTATCTGCGCGGCTCCGCCTCCGTCTATCTCATCGGCGGCGCCGAGTCCGGCGCCGGATCGCTGCTCGAAGCGGCCGGGGCCGTCGACGCCGGTGCGGCCTCGGGCCTGCGGAAGGACTTCACCGCGATCACTCCGGAGGCCCTCGCCGAGGCGCAACCCGATGTGATCCTCGTGATGAGCGAGGGACTCGCCTCGGTGAACGGCGTGGACGGCCTCGTCGAGATCCCGGGCGTCGCCCAGACCCCCGCCGGAATGGACCGCCGCGTGGTCTCCATCCCCGACGGCGTCCTCCTCTCCTACGGCCCGCGCACCGACGAGGTCCTGAAGTCGCTCGTCGACCAGCTCTACGGGGAAGAGTCCGGCGGGATCGAGTCCGGCGGGACCGAGTCCGGCGGGACCGAGTCCGGCGACGGTGGCGCCAAGTGACCGCCGCCGCGACCCCCACCGAGGACGCCGCCGGGGACGCGACCCCCGCCGGACACGCACCCTCCACCAAGGAGCCGACCGCCGTCGCCGTCGCCGCCGCCCCCAAGCCCCCGGCCGGCCGAAGCGGACGCACCGGACGCACCGGACGCACCGCCCCGTACCTCCTGACCGTCGGCATGCTGGCCGGACTGGTCGTCGTCTGCCTGCTCTCCGCCACGGTCGGCGCGTACGAGATCCCGCTGGGCGATGTGCTCGCCTCCGCGCGGCACCGCATCGGTCTGGGCGGTACCGCACTCGACCGGGTCGGCGAGAGCGTGCTGTGGAACGTGCGCTTCCCGCGGATCGTCCTCGCCCTGCTCGTCGGTGCCTCGCTCGGTTGCGCGGGCGCCCTGATGCAGGGCGTCTTCGGCAACCCGCTCGCCGAGCCCGGCGTCATCGGCGTCTCCTCCGGCGCGGCGGTCGGCGCAGTGGCCTCGATCGCCTTCGGCCTCACCTTCCTCGGTACCTGGACCCTGCCCGTCTTCGCCTTCCTCGGCGGCCTCGGCACGGTCTTCCTCGTCTATGCGATGGCGCGCTCGGGCGGCCGTACGGAAGTCGTCACCCTCATCCTGACCGGCGTCGCCGTGACCGCCTTCGGGATGGCCATGATCGGCCTGTTCATCTTCTTCGCCGACAACGCCGAGGTCACCCAGATCACCTTCTGGCAGCTCGGCTCACTCGCCCAGGCCACCTGGCCGAAGGTCCTCGCCGTACTGCCCTGGGCGCTCGCCGGACTCGCGATCGCGCCCCTGTACTCCCGCCGCCTCGACCTCCTCGCGCTCGGCGAACGCCCCGCGCGCCACCTCGGCGTGGACGTGGAGCGGATGCGGCTCGTGCTCATGGTCATCACCGCGCTGCTCACCGCCGCGGCCGTCGCCGTCTCCGGCATCATCAGCTTCGTCGGCCTCGTCGTCCCGCATCTGCTGCGGCTGCTCGCCGGACCGGGCCACCGCTTCCTGATCCCCGGCAGCGCACTCGGCGGCGCCCTCGTCCTCGCGGGCGCCGACCTCGCCGCCCGCACCGTCGCCGCCCCCGCCGAACTGCCGCTCGGCGTCCTCACCGGACTGATCGGCAGCCCGTTCTTCTTCTGGCTGCTCCGCCGCACCCGCCGCAAGCAAGGAGGCTGGGCGTGATCCGCTCGCTGCTGCCCGTACGCCTGCCCGCATGCCTGCCCGTACGTCTGCCCGTACGTCTGCCCGTACGTCACCGGGAGGTGCCCGCGCCCGTGGAGCCCGGTACCGTCCTTGCCTCCGCGCATGGTCTGCACCTCAGCCTCGGCGCGCACCACGTCCTGCGCGGTGTGGACATCGAGGCGCGGGCCGGTGAGGTCCTCGCGCTCGTCGGCCCCAACGGTGCCGGGAAGTCGACCCTCCTCGCCGCCCTCGCCACCGACCTCGCACCGGACCGGGGCACCGTCCGCATCTGCGCCAAGGAGGCCACGGCCTGGCACGCCGGCGAACTCGCCCTGCGCCGCGCGGTCCTGCCCCAGTCGGCGAGCCTCTCCTTCCCGTTCCGGGTGGCGGAGGTCGTACGGATGGGAAGGGCACCCTGGCACGGTACGGCGCTCGCCGAGCGGGATGACGAGGTGATCGCCGCCGCGCTGCGGACCTGCGAGGTCACCGCATTCGCCGACCGCCCCTTCTCCGCCCTGTCCGGCGGCGAACGCGCCCGCGTCGCCCTCGCCCGCGTCCTCGCACAGCAGGCCCCGCTGCTGCTCCTCGACGAACCGACCGCCGCGCTCGACCTGCGCCACCAGGAACTCGTTCTGCGGATCTGCCGCGAACGGGCCGCCGCGGGCGACGCGGTCGTGGTGGTCCTGCACGACCTCGGCCTCGCCGCCGCCCACGCGGACCGCGTGGCCGTCCTGCACGAAGGCACCCTCGCCGCCGAGGGCGCACCGTCCGAGGTCCTCGACGGGGCCCTGCTCAGCCGGGTCTACGGCCAGCCGGTCGAGGTGCTGCCCCATCCCCGTACGGGAACGCCGATCGTCCTGCCCGAACGCGGCTGACCTGCGCCGAGCGCAGCGGGACGAGGTCATCGCCGGACTCCCGGCCGGACGGTCCGCACGCCACCGGTAGGGTTCCTGCGTCAGCACTGGGGCGTGAGGTCCTGTCCGGGCCGTGAGGCCCCGGGCGGACCCGGGAGGCAGAAGGCGGGCCATGGGCAGGGTGAGTCGGCCGGCAGCGGCGGGGGCAGCGGTGGCGGCCTTGGCCCTGACCGCGAGCGGATGCGTGACCGTGCACGGGGAGCGGGAGATCGTTCCCGCGGCGACCGAGTCCGAGGCCGCGCGTGCGCTGAAGGAGTTCACCGCCGCGTACAACAAGGCCGACAAGGCGAACGACCCCAAGGCCTCCGAGGACCGGGTCACCGGCCCGCTCGGCGCGATCAACCAGGCCGGTCTGAAGGCCAAGCGGAAGAACGCCCCCGACGGCAATCCCAAGCACTCGGCGCTCGAACTCACCGACGCCGAGTTCCACATCCCGAAGAAGGCCGGCTGGCCGCGCTACTTCGTCGCCGACACCGACAGCAACAAGGACGTCGACGACGGCGGCGCCAAGGACACCCACTGGTTCCTGGTCTTCATCAAGCACAGCGCCGACGAGCCCTGGCAGGTTGCCTACCTGAACATCCTCTCGCCCGGCGAGGTCCCCGAGTTCAGGAAGGACAAGGACGGCTACGCCACCCCCGCCGACGTGGAGGCCAACAACCTCGCTCTCGCCCCCGCCGAGCTGCCCGCCGCCTACGCCGGCTATCTCAAGGACGGCGGCACCGCCTTCGCCGACGGGCAGCACACCAGCGGCTGGCGCGCGGACCGCGCCCGCCGGGAGAGCAGCCCTGGCTGGTCCCGGCAGTGGGTCGACCGGCCGGAGCAGTCCGGGGACTTCGCCCCGCTCGGGCTGCGGACCGAGGACGGCGGCGCGTTCGTCTTCTTCGCCGGCCGTCACTTCGAGAAGCAGACGGCCTCCGAAGGGCTGAAGATCAACGTGCCCAAGGACGTGCAGGCCCTGCTCACCGGCGAGGTCAAGCAGTCCATCACCCTGGAACGCGTCTCCAGCCTCGCGGCCCGGATACCGCCGAAGGGGGCGGCGGAGCCGGGGGCGGTGGTGGCGAGCCGGATCATGGGCATCACGGGCGCGGAAGGCAGCTGAAGGCCCGCCGCGGGCGCCCTCACCCGCACCCGGGAGCAAGCGGCACCTTCAGGAACCCTGCGGGCCGCCGCCGTCCTCCCGGTCGTGCCACTTCGGATCCGTCTCCCACTCCAGATTGCGCTCCTGCGCCGTCTGCATCGCGTGCTCGGCCTCCGTACGCGTCCCGTACGGGCCGAAACGGTCCTTGGCCGGGCACTCGGGGCCCTCCTCGACCTTCTGGTGGACGAGGCAGTAGTACCACTCGCCCGGCTTGCCGACCGTACGCTTCTTGAACAGGGCCATACCCGGCTCCTTTCCGCGAGCGGCGCCCGCGTCCGCGCGAGAGGCGCTCGCTCCCGCGAGGGGCGCACTCGCTCCCACGCCGCCATCGTGCCCGAAGTGGGCTCGTTACACTCACTGACATGTCTGTCCCGTCGCTGCTCGTACCAGGGGAGCTCTCTCCCACCCGCTCCGTGCCCGGCAACATCCGGCGCCCCGAATACGTGGGCAAGCCGGCCCCGAAGCCGTACACCGGTCCCGAGGTGCAGACCCCCGAGACCATCGAGGCGATGCGGACCGCAGGCCGGATCGCGGCGCAGGCGATGGCCGAGGCGGCCAAGCACATCGCGCCCGGCGTCACCACAGACGAGCTGGACCGGGTGGCCCACGAGTTCATGCTCGACCACGGCGCCTATCCCTCGACGCTCGGCTACCGCGGCTTCCCCAAGTCGTTGTGCAGCTCGGTCAACGAGGTCATCTGCCACGGCATCCCGGACTCCACCGTGCTGCGCGACGGCGACATCATCAACCTCGACGTGACGGCGTACATCGGCGGTGTGCACGGCGACAACAACGCGACGTACCTGGTCGGCGACGTCGAAGAGGAGTCGAGGCTGCTCGTCGAGCGCACCCGCGAATCGCTCAACCGCGCCATCAAGGCCGTCAAGCCCGGCCGCCAGATCAACATCATCGGCCGGGTCATCGAGTCGTACGCGAAGCGTTTCGGCTACGGCGTCGTGCGCGACTTCACCGGCCACGGCATCAACTCGTCCTTCCACAGCGGCCTGATCATCCCGCACTACGACTCGCCGCACGCCACGACGGTCATCCAGCCCGGCATGACGTTCACGATCGAGCCGATGCTCACGCTCGGCACGCACGAGTACGACATGTGGGAGGACGGCTGGACCGTCGTCACCAAGGACAGGAAGCGGACCGCGCAGTTCGAGCACACACTGGTGGTGACGGACACGGGGGCGGAGATCCTCACGCTTCCCTGAGCTTCCCGTACCGACCTTCCGTACCGAAGGGGCCCGTCGTTTTCACGGCGGGCCCTTTCGTTTTCACGGCGGGTCCTTTCGTCGGCGCCGGGAGGTTTACCGACACCCTGTCCGGATAATTTACCGACAGGTCGTCGGGAACCCGTTGACTTAGGTAAGCCTAAGTAGCAGGATCGAGGGTAGTCCCGCTTCTTCGGATCCGGAGGTCCCCCGTGGACACAGCAGCGCCCACCCCCTTCTCGACGCTGATCCGCACCGCGTCCCACGAACAGCACACCGAGGCCGAAACCTCGACCTTCATGAGTGATCTGCTCGGCGGCCGGCTCGGCGTGGAGGCATACACGCGCTACACCGAGCAGCTGTGGTTCGTGTACCGGGCGCTGGAGGACGTGGCGCCGGAGCTGGCCGAGGACCCGGTGGCGGGCCCGTTCATCCAGCCCGAACTGTGGCGCACCGAGGCGCTCGAGCGCGACCTCACGCATCTGCACGGCGGGGCGGCCTGGCGCGAGACGCTGCGGCCGCTGCCCGCCACGGCCGCGTACGCCGACCGGGTGGCCGAGTGCGCCCGCGAGTGGCCCGGCGGCTACGTCGCCCACCACTACACGCGCTACCTCGGCGACCTGTCCGGCGGGCAGATCATCCGCGACAAGGCCGAGAGGACCTGGGGCTTCAGCCGCAAGGGCGACGGCGTCCGCTTCTACGTCTTCGAGGACATCACGAACCCGGCCGCCTTCAAACGCCACTACCGCGAACTCCTGGACGCGCTCCCGGCGGACGACCTGGAGAAGCAGCGCGTGATCGACGAATGCAAGCGGGCGTTCGCGCTGAACACGGCGGTGTTCCGCGCCCTGGGCGAACAGTTCCCGCTCAGCGCGTGAGGCTCGGGCTGGTCCGCGGTTCCGGGGCGGGCGCGGTCCAGCATTCCAGCCTGTCTGGGGTTCCGGGACGAGCTTGGTCCAGTAATACGGCCCGTCGGGGGTTCCGGGCGGGCGCGGTCAGGCATTCCGGCCCGTCTGGGGTTCCGGGGCGGGCGCGGTCCAGCAGACTCAGCCTGTCCGGCGTTTGAGGACGAGCGCGTTCAGCGCGATCGGGGGCAAGGGGCGCAGCCCCGGAGGGGGGCCAGGGGGCGAAGCCCACGGGTGGCCCACCCACCCGGGGGTGCCCCGCACAACCGGGCCCGCCCACCCTGGGCCCCCACCTTGTGGCTGCGCAGGGGTCCGGGGGCTTCGCCCCCGGTTTCGGGAAGGGGCGGGTAGGGGATATCCGCGCCTCACCAGCGAGCCGGCGGCGGCGCCGTCAACTGGTCGGCGAGCCGCGACAGCCGGTCGCGCAGGCGGCGGCCCGAGCGCGTTGCCGGTGCCGCCGGCAGTGAGTTCTCGCCGGCTGCCGCGCTCACCAGGTGCTGGACCGTATCCAGGTCCAGCTCCCGCGAGCCCGGCACACTCAGTACCTCGTGCGCCAGCGACGGCAGCTCACACCCACCCTGATCGAGCGCCAGCACCACCGCCCCGGCCCGCCGTGCGTCATGCACCCGCGACAGCAGCCCCTCCCCGGGCTCCTCGGGCGCCACCACCAGCAGCGTCTCGCCGCGCCGCGCCGCCTCGATCCGTCCGAGCCCCACGGACAGATGCGCCGGATCCGCGGCCCGCACCCGGTGCCGTACGAGCGTCGGCCGCAGTTCCGGTGTCCCCGACCACGCCGCCTCGTCCACGAGATGCGCGGCCAGATGCCAGGGCTCGTACTCCGCGGTGCCCACGAGCAGCAGCCCGCCCCCGTGCGGGACGACCGAGCCGCGCAGGGAGGCGGCGAAACGGCGGGTGGCCGAGGGCCACTCGGTCCCGGCGAGCACTTCGCGCAGCAGCGCGACCCTTACGGCGTCCATGGCCGCATCCTGCCTCAAACGCCCCTGGAATCAGCCCTGTTCATTCCATCCGCCCACCGGGTGCCCGTTCACGGTCCCCCGGGTTCGTATGGGCGTACGATCCTCGCGAAAGTGCACCCGCCCGCACCCGCCCGGCACCCCGCCCGGCACCCCGCCCCGCACCCGCCCGGCGCCGGAGCCGATAGCACGCGCGGCCCGAACTCAACAGTCCGTTACCTGCAAGTATCGTCGGCGCCATGACTACGCATGCCACCCCGGACCCCACCCCGGGCGCCACTCCCGACGCAGCCCCCAGGAAGACCCCCGCCAAGGACCCCTGGGAGCTGCCCGACGTCTCCGGCCTCGTCGTCGGTGTGCTCGGCGGCACCGGTGACCAGGGCCGAGGCCTCGCCTACCGCCTCGCCCGCGCCGGTCAGAAGGTGATCATCGGCTCGCGCGCCGCGGACCGCGCGCGGACGGCCGCCGAGGAACTCGGCCTCGGCATCGAGGGTGCGGAGAACGCCGAATGCGCCCGCCGCAGCGACATCGTGATCGTCGCCGTCCCCTGGGAAGGGCATGCCAAGACCCTCGAAGCGCTTCGCGAGGACCTGGCGGGCAAGCTCGTCGTGGACTGCGTCAACCCGCTCGGCTTCGACAAGAAGGGCGCGTACGCCCTCCAGGTCGAGGAGGGCAGCGCCGCCCAGCAGGCTGCCGCGCTGCTCCCGGACTCCCGGGTCACGGCCGCCTTCCACCACCTTTCGGCGGTGCTGCTTCAGGACGAGTCGATCGACGAGATCGACACCGATGTGATGGTGCTCGGCGAGGCCCGCGCCGATACCGACCTGGTGCAGGCCCTGGCCGCCCGTATCCCCGGCATGCGCGGAGTCTTCGCGGGGCGGCTGCGCAATGCCCACCAGGTCGAGTCCCTCGTCGCCAACCTGATCTCCACCAACCGCCGCTACAAGGCCCACGTCGGCCTCCGCATCACGGACATCTGACCACAGACGCCTGACCACAGACAGCCAGGCGCGCCTGATCCGTATCGGGCGCGCCTGATCCGTGTACGGGACGAGGCGGGGCATGGGGGACACTGGACGGTGTACGACTCGTATCACCCCGTGCATCACCGACAGGAGACCGTCCCCATGCCCCGCCTCGCTCTGTACGCGCTGATCGTCTGCGTCCTCGCCGTGGCCGCGGCCGTGGTCTCCTTCGTGCAGGGCAGCCTGATCGGGATCGTCTGGGTCCTGATCGCAGGCCTGTCCTCCAACATGTGCTGGTACTACCTCAAGAAGGGCAAGGCCCAGGTCAGCCGCTGACCGGGACCGGTCCCGCGGTGCAGATCCCGTTCTGATCGGCCCAGAAGCGGTACAGGTTGTGCCCGCAGTACGACTCGAAGTCGCTGATCCCCAGCAGCTCGAGCAGCGAGTCGATCAGGTCGAAGAAGGCCACGTTGACCTCCGGGATCCACAGCACCGCGAACACCGCGAGCAGTCCGAAGGGCGCGAACGGCTCCACCTGCCGACGGATCCGTATCGACAGCCACGGCTCGATGACGCCGTACCCGTCGAGCCCGGGGACCGGCAGGAAGTTCAGCAGCGCGGCCGTCACCTGGAGCAGCGCCAGGAAGGCCAGCGCGTACCGGAAGACCAGCGGCACCCCGTCGAGCAGGCCCAGCCAGAACGGTGCCGTGCAGACGATCGCGAACAGCACGTTGGTGAGCGGGCCCGCGGCCGAGATCAGGCTGTGCCGCCATCGCCCCCGGATCCGCGAGCGCTCGATGAACACAGCGCCGCCCGGCAGGCCCAGGCCGCCCATGATCACGAAGGCCACGGGCAGGATGATGCTCAGGAGCGGATGGGTGTAGCGGGCGGGGTTCAGCGTGAGATAGCCCTTCGCGCCGATCGAGATGTCCCCGCTGTGCAGCGCCGTCCGGGCGTGCGCGTACTCGTGCAGGCAGAGCGAGACGATCCACGCGCCCGTGACGAAGACGAAGACGGCTATCCCGGGGATGTCCGCGAACCCGGTCCACACGGCCCAGCCGCCCGCGGCCGTGACGGCCACGATGCCCAGGAAGACAGGGCTGATCCGCCGGTCGCTGCGTCGGATGGCGGTGGTCATGGGCCTGGCTCCTCGGTGGACTGCGGTGGCGCGCGGGTGCTGTCGGTGCTGTAACGGTAACGGCGGGTAGTCGGCGATCGTTCCCGCAGTCGGCGAACGTTCCCGCCGGGACATCTGCGTCCTGTGGAAGTCCTGGGGGAAGCCCCGGCCGAATCCGGTGTGGGTTGGAGCGGCGGGCGAGGGACAATGGCGCGCGTGCGCTATTCCGTCCTCGGCACCACCCTGGCCCACCTCCCCGACGGCACCCCCGTGACCCTGGGCGGCGCCCGGCTGCGCGCGCTGCTCACCGTGCTCGCCCTCTCGCCGGGCCGTGCCGTGCCCGTCGGCCGCCTCGTCGACGAGGTCTGGGACGGCGAGCCGCCCGCCGACGCCGCGGGGGCCCTGCAGGCGCTGGTCGGCCGGCTGCGGCGGTCCCTCGGCGCGGCGGCGGTCGTGCTGGGGCCCGGCGGTTACCAGCTGGCCGCCGAGCGCGAGGACGTGGACGCGTACCGCTTCGAGCACTTCGCCCGCGAGGCGGCGAACGCGCTCGCCGACGAGGATCCCGTCAAGGCCCTCGCCCTGTACGACGAGGGCCTCGCGCTGTGGCGCGGCCCGGCGCTCGCCGATCTGCCGGACCGCGGCGCCGAGGCCGCCCGCTGGGAGGCGCGGCGCCTTGAGGCGCGCCGCGGCCGTTTCGCGGCGGCGCTCGGCCTGGGGAGGGCCGAGCAGATCCTGCCCGAGCTGGCCGCGCTCGCCGAGGCGCACCCGCTGGACGAGCCCCTGCAGGCGGTGCGACTGCGCGCCCTGCGGGACGCAGGCCGCGCGGCGGAGGCGCTGGCCGCGTACGAGGGCGTACGGGGACGGCTCGCCGAACAGCTCGGCGCGGACCCCGGGGCCGAACTGCGCGCCCTGCACGCCGAGTTGCTGGACCCGGCGACCGCGGCCACTGCGGCGGCCCCTGCCACCGCGGCGACCCCGGCGACCGGAGCTGCCCCGGCTGCCCCGTCGGCCCCGGAGCGTGCGGTCGGAAGCGTCGCGACCCCCACCGCCCTACAGGCGCCGGACACCCCCACCGCCCCACAGGCGCCGGAGACCACCGCCCCACAGGCGCCGGAGTCCACCCCCACCCCCACCCCACCCGCCC
>NZ_JBLMKT010000044.1:0-62423 GCF_047779955.1 Streptomyces lothianensis
CACCTCCCGGTGACGGGCACCTCCCGGTGACGGGCACCTCCCGGTGACGGGCACCTCCCGGTGACGGGCACCCCCCCGGCTCAGCGGTCCGTCGCGTCCGCGATCTGTTCGTGGTGGCGGATCACCTCGGAGATGATGAAGTTGAGCAGCTTCTCCGCGAAGGCCGGATCGAGCTTCGCGCTCTCCGCGAGGCCGCGCAGCCGCGCGATCTGCTGGGCCTCGCGAGAGGGGTCCGCGGGCGGAAGCTGGTGGGCGGCCTTGAGATGCCCGACCTGCTGGGTGCACTTGAACCGCTCGGCGAGCATGTGCACCACGGCGGCATCAATATTGTCGATACTGTCCCGAAGCCGCCCCAGCTCGGCGAGGACCTGGGGATCGGTGGCGGAGGAGTCACGCGTGCTCATGAGAGGCGAGCCTACGTGCCCACGCCCTCCCACCGCGCCCGTGACCACCTCACGGACACCCGGCCCCCTCTGTGACCCGCCTTCCGCATCAGGCAGCATGTCCCCATGTCCGTACTGACGCGCGACGAAGCGCAGACCCGTGCCCGCCTCCTCGACATCCACCGCTACGAGGTCGACCTCGACCTCACCGGCGGTGAGGAGACCTTCGACGCCCGGACCGTCATCCGGTTCACGGCCCGCGAGGCCGGAGACACCTTCGTCGACCTGAAGGCCGCCAAGCTCCGCGAGGCCACCCTGGACGGACACCCCCTCGACCCGGAGTCGTACGACGACAGCCGCCTCCCGCTGCGGAACCTCACCGCCGGCGAGCACGAGCTCACCGTCGACTCCGAGATGCGCTACTCGCACACCGGCGAGGGCATGCACCGCTTCACCGACCCCACCGACGGCGAGACATACCTGTACTCGAACCTGTGCATGGACGAGGCCCAGCGCGTCTTCGCCGTCTTCGACCAGCCCGATCTGAAGGCCGTCTTCGCCTTCACCGTCACCGCCCCCGAGCGCTGGACCGTCCTCGGCAACGGCATCGCCAAGGACGAGGGCGGCGGCCGCTGGACCGTCGCCGACACCCCGCGGATTTCCACATACCTCGCCGCGCTCGCCGCGGGCCCGTACCACTCGGTGCGCACCGAGCACCGCGGCCTGCCCTTCGGCATCCACTGCCGCCGCTCGCTCGCGCCCCACCTGGACGCCGACGCGGACGAGATCCTGGATGCCACCAAGGCCCTCTTCGACCGCTACCACGAGAAGTTCACCGAGCCCTACCCCTTCGACTCGTACGATCAGGCCTTCGTCCCCGAGTTCAACATGGGCGCGATGGAGAACCCGGGCCTCGTCACCTTCCGCGACGAGTTCGTCTACCGCTCCGCCGTCACCGACACCGAGCGGCAGAACCGCATCATGGTCATCGCCCACGAGATGGCCCACATGTGGTTCGGCGACCTGGTCACGCTGCGCTGGTGGGACGACATCTGGCTGAACGAGTCCTTCGCCGAGTACATGGGATACCAGACCACGTCCGAGGTCACACGGTTCACCGACACCTGGACCAACTTCGGCATCTCCCGCAAGACCTGGGGCTACGACAGCGACCAGCGGCCCTCCACCCACCCGGTCGCCCCGGAGCCGGAGCTCGTGCCCGACACCGGCTCCGCGATGGCCAACTTCGACGGCATCTCGTACGCGAAGGGTGCCTCCGCGTTGCGCCAGCTCGTCGCCTGGCTGGGCGAGAAGGACTTCACCGCCGGCATCAACGCGCATTTCGCGCGGCACAAGTTCGACAACGCCACACTCGACGACTTCATCGAGAACCTGTCCTCCGCCACCGACCGCGACGTCCGCGCCTGGGCCGATGTCTGGCTGGGCACCACGGGCGTCGACAAGCTGGTCCCGACGGTCACCGGGAGCGGCAACTCCTGGCACCTCGCCGTCACCCGCGAAGGCAGCCGCCCGCACCGCATCTCCGTCGCGGCCTACGACCACGACCTGCACGAGGCCCGCGCCCTCGTGCTGCGCGAGCGCTTCGAACTCGACCTCGCCGAGGAACGCGCCGAGACCTCACGCCCCGGCCGCAGGCCCGCGCTCGTTCTCCTCAACGACCAGGACCTCACGTATGCGAAGATCCGCTTCGACGAGCAGTCCGAGGAGACCGCCCTGCGCGGGGTCTGTGGCATCCCCGACCCGCTGAACCGGGCCGTCGTGTGGAACGCGCTGCGCGACATGGTGCGCGACGGCGAACTCGACCCGAAGCGCTACCTGGAGGCCGCCCGCGCCCACCTCCCGCAGGAGACCGATCTCGCGATCGTGCAGGGCGTCCTCGCCTTCGCCGGCTCCCAGGTCGCCGACCGCTACCTCGCACCCGAGGACCGACCCGCCGCGCTCGGCCTCCTCTCCGACCTGTGCGAGGACATCATCCGGCTCACCGAGGACGGCTCCGCGCCCGGCGCCCGCCTCACCGCCGTACGCCACTTCATCGACCACGCGCAGCGAGCCGACGTCATCCGGGCCTGGTTCGACGAGGGAACCGTGCCCGGCGGCCCCGAGCTCGACCCCGAGCTGCGCTGGCGCATGCTCACCCGGCTCGCCGTGCTCGGCGCCGTCGACGATGCGGTGATCGAGGCCGAGCTGGTGCACGACCCGAGCGCCACCGGGCAGGAGGGCGCGGCCCGCTGCCGTGCCGCACTGCCCGATCCGGCGGCGAAGCAGGCCGCTTGGGAGGCGATGTTCGGCGGTGCCGACGAGCTCTCCAACTACCTGTTCGCCGCCACGGCCCAGGGCTTCTGGCAGCCCGAACAGCGCGACCTGGTCCGCCCGTACGTCAGCCGCTTCTTCACCGAGGCGCCCGCCACCGGCCGCCGCCGCGGGCCCGCCCTCGCCGACGGGATCGGCCGCCACGCCGTCCCCACCATCGTCGTCGAGCCGGAGACCCTCGAACTGGGGGAGCGGTGTCTGGCCGGTGAAGCCATGCCCGCGCAGCTGCGCCGCCGCCTGGCCGATCACATGGACGACCTGGCCCGCGCGCTCCGGGTGCGTCAGGCCTGAGCTGTACCAGGGGGCGTCCGGCATGATCCGCCGGGCACTCCCTGGCCGAGGGGGCGCCGGTCGGTGGACCGGCGCCCCCTTCGTACGCTCGCGGCCGCCCCCGGTGCATGCGGGGCGTTTCCCTCGCCCAACAGGCGCTCCATACCACCTCAACTGCTTTTCTCCGCACGGCAGTACCCCTTTCGAGTTGTGCTCGTTCTTCTCCTCGGGCACCACCGCACACCGCACTGCACGCTGGATGTCCCGCACTGATCACTTCCGCGAAGGACGTCCTATGAGCAGCAGCCCGCCCCTGGCCGGAGGCACCACCGGCCCCGACGCCCTGCGGCCGCTGCTGAACACCGTCCTCGACGCACTGACGGAGGGCGCCGCCGACCGTGGGGGGCCGCTGCCCGAGGGCGGGCCCCAGGCCGTCGAACAGCACGTCGCCAAAGCGCTCGATGCGGTGCTCCCGGAGCGGGGGCGAGGCGCCGACGAGGCGCTGCACACCCTCGTCAGCCTCCTCGCGGCCGGTGCCGCCGACCCCGCCGACCCGCTCTGCGCGGCCCACCTGCACGCCCCGCCACTCGCGGTGGCCGCCGCCGCGGACCTCGCGGCCTCCGCGCTCAACTCCTCCCTGGACTCCTGGGACCAGGCACCCGCCGCCTCCGTCCTCGAAGGCCGGGTGACCCGCGCGATCGCCCACGAGGTCTACGGCGAGGAGGCCGCCGCCCCCGACGCCCTCACCACCACCGGCGGCACCGAGGCCAACCAGCTCGCCCTGCTCCTCGCCCGCGAACTCCTCGGCCCCGTCCAGCTCCTGACCGGCGCCAACGCCCACCACTCGCTGCACCGCGCCGCCTGGCTGCTCGGCCTGCCCGAGCCCGTCACCGTGCCCGCGCCCGCCGGGGTCATCGACCCGGCAGCCCTCGACGAGGCGCTCACCGAACTGCCCGGACCCAAACTCGTCGCCGCCACCGCCGGCACCACCGACGCCGGACTCATCGACCCCCTCGACGAGATCGCCGGCCTGTGCGCCCGGCACGGGGCCCGCCTGCACGTGGACGCCGCCTACGGCGGCGGACTGCTCTTCAGCAGCCGCCACCGGAACACACTCCGCGGCCTCGACCGCGCCCACACGGTCGCCCTCGACCTCCACAAACTCGGATGGCAGCCGGTCGCCGCCGGCTTCCTCGCCGTACGCGCGGCAGCCGACCTCGCGCCGCTCGGGCACCGCGCCGACTACCTCAACGCCGAGGACGACACCGAGGCCGGACTCCCCGACCTCCTCGGCCGCTCCCTGCGCACCACCCGCCGCGCCGACATCCTCAAGACCGCCGTCACCTGGCGCGCCCTCGGCCGCGAGGGCATGGGGGAGCTCGTCGACCGGGTCTGCGCACTGGCCCAGGACTTCGCCGGCCTGATCGAGCAGCACCCCGGCTTCGAGCTGTACGACCGGCCCGCCCTCAGCACCGTCCTGTTCCGGCCGCGCGGAGCCGATTTCGCTCCCGATTCCGCTCCCGATTCCGCTCCCGACGGGGGCGATCACGTCCTCGCACACGTACGCCGGACCCTGCTCACCGAAGGCCGCGCCGTGCTCGGCCGGGCCCGCCTCGACGGGCGGCTCTGGCTCAAGGCCACCCTGCTCAACCCGTACACCCGAAGCGGCGACCTCGCCGCACTGCTGCACCTTGTGGAAGGACACACCCGCCGATGATCACCCCTGCACCAGCCCACGAAGAGCCCCGGGACCTCGTGGGCATCGGCATCGGACCGTCCAACCTGTCACTCGCGGCGCTCGCCCACCCGCTCACCGGGCTGCGGACCGCGTTCTACGAGCAGAGACGCGGCTTCCACTGGCATCCGGGGCTCCTCATCGAAGGCGCCACCCTCCAAGTGCCCTTCCTCGCCGACCTGGTGACCCTCGCCGATCCCACGAGCCCCTGGTCCTTCCTCAACTACCAGCGCGAACAGGCGCGGCTCTTCCCCTTCTACTTCGCAGAGAAATTCCACATCCAGCGCGCCGAATACGACGCGTACTGCCGCTGGGTCAGCGGACAGCTGCCCGGCCTGCACTTCGGCCACCAGGTCGACGCCGTGCGCTGGAACCCCGAACGCTCCCTGTTCGAGGTCGACTTCACCCAGCTCGACGCCGAAGGCGAAGCCGAAGCCCTCGGCCGTACGTACACCCGCAATATCGCCCTCGGCGTCGGCACCGCACCCCACGTACCCGAACCGCTGCGACCGCTCGCCGAAGCCCCCGGCGTCCCCGTGTTCCACGCGGCCGACTACCTCGAACACCGCGCGGACCTCCTCGAAGCCGGCCATGTCACCGTCGTCGGCGCGGGCCAGTCGGGCGCCGAGGTCTTCCTCGACCTGCTCAAATCCCGCCCGGCGGGCGCCGAACGGATCCACTGGCTCGCCCGCACCGAGGCCTTCGCGCCCATGGAGTACTCCAAGCTGGGCCTCGAACACTTCACGCCCGACTACACCGGCTACTTCCACGCCCTGCCCGAAGCCGTACGCGACCGCCTCGTCCCCGCACAGTGGCAGCTGCACAAGGGCATCGACTCCGAGACCCTCGCCGCCATCCACGACGAGCTCTACCGCCGCAGCCTGCACGGCGGCTGGCCCGATGCCACCCTCACGCCCGCCGTCAGCGTGCGCACCGCAGGACGCATCGCCTCCACCAGCATCGAGCTGCACCTCGAACACGTACAGCAGGGCACCCGCTCCCGCCTCGCCACCGACGCCGTCGTCCTCGCCACCGGCTACCGCGAGCGCCCGCTCGACCAGGTGCTCTCGGGCCTCGGCTCGTATCTGCGGCGCGACGCGAGCGAGCGGCCGCGGATCAGCGAGGACCACCGGCTGCTCCTCGACCCCTCGGTCAGCGGCTCCGTCTACGTGCAGAACGCCGAACGGCACACCCACGGTGTCGGCGCACCCGACCTCGGCCTCATGGCCTGGCGCTCCGCCGGCATCCTCAACTCCCTGACGGGCAACGAGCCCTACACGCTGCCCGAGCGCACCGCCTTCACCACCTTCGGGCTGCTGTCCGACGGACAGGGGCAGGGCGGGGGACCGGGGCGGCTACGGGAGAGCAGCCTCGTGCCGCTGAAGGGCTGATCCGGTTGAGCCCCGTACGGGGACGTGTACGGGGACGCGTACGGGGCTGGGCTGCCCTCGACCGCCCCCGGGTGCGAGAGTGACGGCAACGCCTTCGCCCAGCCGCTCAGGGGGAGCCAGCCATGGAGCAGGACACGGACTTCACACCGTACGGAACGCCCGAGTCGCCGCGCCTCGCCGTCACCGGGGAGGCGCGGCTCGAAGTGGACCCCGAGGTCGCCCGGATCCATGTCACGGTCAGCTCCCGTGACCGCGACCGGCGCCAGGCCCTCGACGACCTCACCCGGCGCAACGCGGCGGTCATCGACCTGATCAAGTCCTACGCCGACGCCGTCGAGAAGCTGGAGACCGGATCCTTCTCGCTGCGCCCCCGGTTCTCCGGCAAGGGGCGCGGCGAGAACATCCGCTCCTACCACGGGCATGTCCGCCTCACCGCCGTACTCGGCGACTTCACGGCGCTCGGCGAACTCGTCACCCGCCTCGCCGACCTGGAACTGACCTCGGTGGACGGCCCCTTCTGGGAGCTGCGCCCCGACTCGCCCGTGCGCGGCGAGGCGCGCAGCCAGGCCGTACGGGAGGCGGTCAAGCGGGCCCGCGAGTACGCGGCCGCTCTCGACACCCGGCTCGCCGCGCTCGTCGAGCTGGCCGATCTGGGCGCCGAGCGCCACGGCGGTGCGAACTTCGACGCGGCACATGTGCGCCGGGTCTCCGCCGGGGGAGCAGGGGCGGCCGAGGAGATGGCGGCCGCGCCCATCGACCTCGAACCTCGACGCCAGACCGTGCAGGCTCTGGTGAACGCCCGCTTCACGATGCATCCGCCGCAGCTGTGACGGATTCGGCTGGTTCGGCGGATTCAGCGGATTTGGCGTCTTCGGCCGACTCGGCTCGTTCGGTCGGTTCGGCGGATTCATGCGGTCAACAAATGAATGCAGGTCCGCGCAATCGAGCGACCAAGGGCCGGTATCCGTACGGGAAATGCTCATCGGAGCGCGGCACCGCACAATTCAACACTTGTCAATAGCCTTTCACGTAAAGGTTGTTGAGTAGTCATGCCCAGCCAATTCTCTACCCGCCGGTAAGGCCTAGGCTCGAAGTATGCGCCGAGCAAAGATCGTTTGTACCCTGGGGCCAGCCACCGACTCATACGACCAGATCAAGGCCCTGGTCGAAGCCGGAATGGACGTGGCCCGCTTCAACCTCAGCCACGGCACCTACGCCGAACACGAGGAGCGCTACGCGCGCGTGCGGAAGGCCTCCGAGGAGACCGGCCGCAGCGTCGGCGTCCTCGCCGACCTTCAAGGACCGAAGATCCGCCTCGGCCGCTTCAGCGAAGGCCCGGTGCTCCTCGAACGCGACGACGAGTTCACCATCACCGTCGAGGAGGGCGTCGAAGGCGACCGTCAGACCTGCGGCACCACCTACGGCGGACTCGCCGCCGACGTCACCGCCGGCGAGCGCATCCTCGTCGACGACGGCAGGGTGTGCCTCGAAGTCACCGCCGTCGACGGCCCCCGTGTGCGGACCCGCGTCGTCGAGGGCGGCATGGTCTCCGACCACAAGGGCCTCAACCTGCCCGGCGTGGCCGTCTCCGTCCCCGCGCTCTCCGAGAAGGACCAGGAAGACCTCCGCTGGGCCCTGCGCACCGGCGCCGATGTCATCGCCCTGTCCTTCGTCCGCAGCGGCCGCGACGCCAACGACGTGCACCGCATCATGCGCGAGGAGGGCCGCAGGCTGCCCGTCATCGCCAAGGTCGAAAAGCCCCAGGCCGTCGAGAATATCGACGACATCGTCGCCGCCTTCGACGGCATCATGGTCGCCCGCGGCGACCTCGGCGTGGAGATGCCCCTGGAGCAGGTGCCGATCGTCCAGAAGCGCGCCATCAAGCTCGCCAAGCGCAATGCGAAGCCGGTCATCGTGGCCACGCAGATGCTCGACTCGATGATCGACAACTCCCGGCCCACGCGCGCCGAGGCCTCCGACGTCGCCAACGCCGTCATCGACGGCACGGACGCGGTGATGCTCTCCGGCGAGACCAGCGTCGGCTCATACCCGATCGAGACGGTCCGCACCATGGGCCGCATCGTCGAGGCGGCGGAGGAGGACATCCTCGCCAAGGGCCTGCCGCCGCTCACCGAGCGCAACAAGCCCCGCACCCAGGGAGGCGCGGTGGCCCGCGCGGCCGCCGAGATGGGCGACTTCCTCGGCGCCAAGTACCTGGTCGCCTTCACCCAGTCCGGCGACACGGTCAAGCGCCTCTCCCGCTACCGCTCCCCGATCCCCCTCCTGGCCTTCACCCCGGTCCCGGCCACACGCTCCCAGCTGAACCTGACCTGGGGCGTCGAGACCTTCCTCGGCCCGGAGGTCGACTCCACCGACGCGATGGTCGCCCAGGTCGACGACCTCCTCCTGAAGCACGGCCACTGCAGCCCCGGCGACGTGGTCGTCATCACCGCGGGCTCACCCCCGGGCGTCCCCGGCTCGACCAACCTGGTCCGCGTCCACCGCATCGGCGAGGGGCACTAGGGGCCGCCATCGGGGGGGAATCGGGGGCACGGGGAACGAATGAGGGGGCACGGGGAACGAATGAGGGGGCACGGGGAACGAATGAGGGGGCGCGGGGAACTGCGCGAGGACGGACCACCGGCCCGCAACCGGCATCGGATCCCGCGCCCCCACGGCGGGTGGCCGCCCCACAACCACGCCCCCGCATCCCCAAGGGCAACCCCACCCCTGATATGAAACCGGTGTACCGCACACCGAGGAACAGGAGCCGGGCCCATGGGCGAAACCAACCACGTCAAGTTCCCGCAGGAAGTCATCGACGAGTACGCGGCCCTCGGCGTGGACCTGCCCGCCCTTTTCTCGGCGGGCGACCTCGGCACCCGCATGGGCGTCGAGATCAAGGAGGCCGCTGCCGACCGCGTCGTGGGCACCATGCCGGTCGAGGGCAACACCCAGCCGTACGGACTCCTGCACGGCGGCGCCTCCGCGGTGCTCGCCGAGACCCTCGGCTCGGTCGGCTCGATGCTGCACGGCGGCACCAACAAGATCGCCGTCGGTGTCGACCTGAACTGCACCCACCACCGCGGGGTCCGCTCGGGCCTGGTCACCGGTGTGGCGACGCCGGTCCACCGGGGCCGCTCCACGGCCACGTACGAGATCGTCATCACCGACGAGCAGGACCGCCGCGTCTGCACGGCACGCCTGACCTGCCTGTTGCGGGACGTGAACCCGAGCGACGAGGCACGCGTACGCGGCTGACGCACCCCGCGCGCGGCGAGCAGCTCAGCACCCCGAAGGGGCGCCCCGGCCGACCGGGGCGCCCCTTCCGCGTCCGGCCGCCCGGCCTCCCCGGCACACCTCTTGCCCACCGCCGCCAACCCGCCCTATCTTCCCCGGATATGAGGCAAGCCGCCGCAATCCGCGCGCTCTTCGCTCCGGCGGCCCTGTGCGTCATCACGCTGCTTCTGGGCGGTTGTTCGGGCACAGAAGACAACCGTGCCGTACCGGCCCCTTCTCCGCGTACCAGTTCCGATACGGAGATCTGCATCGCACTCGTCGGCTACTGGGCGAAAGAGGTCTTCCTCGAACGGCCCACCTCGGGGCGGGACTTCATGCAGAAGGGCCTGTCCAACGGGCAGAACGAGATCCTGCTCGCCGCGGTCGACGCGGCGATTCGGGAGCGCGAACGTGCCGGCGAGGAGGCCGCGCTGAAGGTGCTCGACGAGCGCGTGGCGCAGGGCTGCGGGGAGCGCTACCGCTCGGGCAGGCCGAGCGAGGGCATCTGGCGCGAACCCTCCGCGAGCCCACAGGCGTAATTACCCTGAGTAATCAGAATGGGGCCTTCGAACACATTCTGTTCCCGCCGCAAACGATCTCCGGAATTACCGGAATCCCTTATTCGGTCCGCAGGATTCCCGTCCGGGCTGTCAGGAGCAAGATCCCCTCAAGCACCTGAGCGGAACTGCCAGTTCTCAGCATGTGGTCCTTTGCGAGGGGGGTGAGAAGTCCGATTGGCCCGCCCTGTTCCGCCCGAAATCAAACCCGGATAACAAGAGAGTCACATCTGCTCTTCCGCTGTCCCGGGGCCCGCCACCTGCGCTTAGAGTCACGGCCAGTCACCGCGCCGCCGGGCGCGAACTGAAATGCACGGCCCTGTACCACCACCAGTACGGCCCGGCGATCAGTACGGCCCCCTCACGCCGAGGGCAGGCCGGCGCCAGGGAAAGGACCCATCGTGCGTAACCGCTCCTTGCTCATACTCACCTCGGTGTTGACCACCGGAGCCCTCACCCTCACTGCCTGTGGTTCGCGCGACGACAGCAAGGGTGGCGGCGGTGGCGGGGAGAACGTCACCGTCACCATCGGATTCGACGCCCCGCTGACCGGTGACCTCTCGGCCCTCGGTCTCGGCATGAAGAACTCCGCCGACCTTGCGATCAAGCAGGCCAACGAAGAGAAGCTGATCGACGGCGTCACCTTCAAGCTGGACGCCAAGGACGACCAGGCGCAGCCCTCCGTCGGCCAGCAGAACGCCGTGTCGTTCATCAACGACAAGGACGTCCTGGGCGTCATCGGCCCGCTGAACTCCAGCGTCTCGCAGTCGATGCAGAAGCCCTTCAACGACGCCAAACTGGTCCAGATCTCGCCGGCCAACACCGGTACCGAGCTGACCCAGGGCGACAACTGGAAGTCCGGCGAGAAGAAGCGCCCGTTCGCGACCTTCTTCCGCACGGCCACCACCGACGCCAACCAGGGCGCCTTCGCCGCTGACTACATGTACAACACGGCGGGCCTCAAGGAGGTCTACCTGATCGACGACCAGAAGACCTACGGCGCCGGTCTCGCGGCCTCCTTCAAGGCCAACTTCACCGAGCTCGGCGGCAAGATCGTGGGCACCGACCACGTGAACCCCGAGGAGCGCGACTTCAACGCCGTGGCCACCAAGGTCAAGGAGTCCGGCGCCAAGGGCGTCTACTACGGCGGCGAGTACCCGGCCGCCGCACCGCTCAGCCAGCAGATCAAGGCCGCCGGCGCGAACATCCCGCTGATGGGCGGCGACGGCATCTTCAGTGGCGAGTTCATCAAGATCAACAAGAAGGCCGAGGGCGACCTCGCCACCTCGGTCGGCGCGCCCACCGAGAAGCTCGACTCCGCCAAGAAGTTCATCGAGGACTACAACGCGGGCGGCTACTCGGAGCCCTACGAGGCCTACGGCGGCCTGACCTACGACGCCACCAGGGCGCTCCTCGAGGCGATCAAGGTCGCCTACGAGGCCAACGACAACAGCCTTCCGAGCCGCGAGCAGGTTCTCAAGGCCATGGATGAGGTCAAGTTCAACGGCGCCACCGGTGAGATCGCCTTCGACGAGTACGGCGACACCACCAACACCCTCCTGACCGCGTACAAGGTCGAGGGCGGCGACTGGAAGGACCAGAAGTCCGGGACCGTCGAGAAGTAATCCGCACGCCCTCCCGGCACCACCTGCATTGACCCAGACCGCGCGGGAGCGCCACCAGCGCTCCCGCGCGGCGCCATATCCGAACCATTCCACGGAGGCCTTGCGGTGAACGAACTGCCGCAGCAGCTGGCCAATGGACTCATCCTCGGCGCGATGTACGGTCTCATCGCGATCGGCTACACGATGGTCTACGGCATCGTCCAGCTCATCAACTTCGCCCACGGCGAGATATTCATGATCGGGGGCTTCGGGGCCTTCACGATCTTCCTGTGGATGCCGGACAGCACCCCGCTACTGGTCCTGCTCCCCCTCATGCTCGTCTTCGGCATCATCTGGTCCGTCCTCGTAGGCGTCGGCGCCGAGAGATTCGCCTACAAACCGCTGCGCGGCGGACCACGGCTCGCGCCGCTGATCACCGCCATCGGCCTCTCGCTCTTCCTCCAGCAACTGGTCTGGTACGCCTACCCGGGCGCCACCAAGGACATCCCCTTCCCGCAGTTCTCCGGCGCCCCCCTCGAAATCCTCGGCGCCAACATCAGCCGCAACGACCTGTTCATCCTGATCAGCGCACCCCTGTGCATGATCGCGCTGGGCTGGTTCGTCAACAAGACGCGCTCCGGCCGCGGTATGCAGGCCACCGCGCAGGACCCCGACACCGCCAAGCTGATGGGCATCAACACCGACCGCATCATCCTCCTGGCCTTCGCGATCGGCGCCGCGTTCGCCGCCGTCGCAGCCATGGGATACGCCCTGCACTTCGGCCAGATCGGCTTCAAGATGGGCTTCCTGATGGGCCTCAAGGCCTTCACGGCGGCCGTGCTCGGCGGCATCGGCAACATCTACGGCGCCATGCTCGGTGGCATCGTCCTCGGCCTCGCCGAAGCCCTCTCCACCGGTTACATCGACGCCATCCCCGGCCTGGAGCAGTTCGGCGCCCAGTCCTGGGCCAGCGTCTGGGCCTTCATCCTGCTCATCCTGTTCCTGCTGTTCAGGCCACAGGGCCTGCTCGGCGAACGCGTCGCGGACAGGGCGTGATCCCCATGACGACCTCTCCCGCCAAGACCACCGTCGGCACGCCGGTCATCCAGCTGCCCCCTGCCGCCGCGCGCATCGGCGTCCTCGCCGGAGCCGTCCTCGTCTTCGCCGGCACGATGATGCCCTGGACCTGGACCAGCGCCTACCCGGGCGATCTGACCGTCTGGGGCTACCCCGCCGAACTCCAGGTCGTCACCCTCACCGGCGCCCTGCTCACCCTCCTGTTCGCGCTGTCCGCCCAGGGCCTGCGCGGCCTCGGCTGGCTGACCCCCGGCGGCAAGAACAGCCCCATCCTGCTGACCGCCCTCGGCACCCTCCTCACCGCCGGCTACGCCATGGGCTCCATCGCCTACGAACTCGGCGGCGTGGTCAACCTCGAACCCGGCGCATGGATCTCCGGCATCGGCGCGCTCATCGCCGTCATCGGCGCACTCGCCCTGCCTTCCGAGATCGCCCCCGAGGAAGCCGCGCCCAACCCCTGGCACCGGCTGCGCGCCGCCACCAGGGCACCCGAGCCCAAGCGGGCCGCCAAGGAACTGCCCGGCTGGATGGAGATCCTGGCGATCGCCACCGCCTTCGCCATCGGCCTCTACGTCCTCGCCTACGGCATCGCCGCCGAGGCCGAACTGTTCATCGGCACCCTGGTCACCGCCCTGTTCGGCGCGGCCGCCATCTCCCGCTCCGGGCTCCTTGCCCGCGTGAACGCACTCACCGCCAAGCACCGCAACGTCACGCTGACCGCGGCCTTCGTCGCCGCCGTCTGCTTCCCGTTCACCCAGACCGACGACACCTACGCCCTCATCGGCACGAACATCCTGATCTTCACGACCGTCGCACTCGGTCTGAACATCGTCGTCGGCCTCGCCGGACTCCTGGACCTCGGCTACGTCGCCTTCCTCGGCGTCGGCGCCTACGCGGCCGCCCTGGTCTCCGGATCCCCGCAGTCGACCATCGGCGTGCACTTCCCGTTCTGGGCGGCCCTGCTCACCGGTGCGATCGCCTCGCTGATCTTCGGTGTGCTCATCGGCGCCCCGACGCTCCGCCTGCGCGGCGACTACCTCGCCATCGTCACCCTCGGCTTCGGCGAGATCTTCCGCATCACCATGAACAACCTGAACGGGAACACCGGACCCGACGTCACCAACGGATCCAACGGCATCCCGAACATCCCCAACCTGGAGATGTTCGGCTTCAACTTCGGCGAGCAGCACGAGATCCTCGGCTTCACCCTCGGCAGGCCCAGCAACTACTTCCTGCTGATGCTGCTCGTCACTGCCGTCGTCGTCCTGGTGTTCCGCCGCTCCGGAGACTCCCGGATCGGACGTGCCTGGGTCGCCATCCGCGAGGACGAGACCGCCGCCACGGCCATGGGCATCAACGGCTTCCGCGTCAAGCTGATCGCCTTTGCCCTCGGCGCCACCCTCGCCGGCCTCGCCGGCACCGTCCAGGCGCACGTCCAGTACAGCATCACCCCCGAGCAGTACCAGTTCGCCAACTCCGTACCGCCCAACTCCGCCTTCCTGCTCGCCGCCGTCATCCTCGGCGGCATGGGCACCATCAGCGGACCGCTCATCGGCGCGGCACTGCTCTACCTCATCCCCGCCAAGCTGCAGTTCCTCGGCGAACTCCAGCTGCTCCTCTTCGGCCTCGCGCTGGTCCTCCTGATGCGCTTCCGCCCCGAAGGCCTCGTCGCCAACAAGCGGTCCCAGCTCGAGTTCCACGAGGCGGACCAACCCGACGTGCCCGAACAGCGGGAGCCCGAGAACACCGTCGGCGCCACGAAGGCGGGGGCGTGAACACCATGACCACCAAAACCACGACAGCCACCGCGGCCACCGCGACCACGGTCCTCGACGCCCGCGATGTCACCATGCGCTTCGGCGGCCTCACCGCCGTCCGCTCGGTGTCGCTGACCGTCAACAGCGGCGAGATCGTCGGTCTCATCGGCCCGAACGGGGCCGGCAAGACCACCTTCTTCAACTGCCTCACCGGCCTCTACGTCCCCACCGAGGGCAAGGTCAGCTACAAGGGCACCGTCCTGCCCGCCAAGCCGCACCTGGTCACCAAGGCAGGCATCGCCCGCACCTTCCAGAACATCCGGCTCTTCCCCAACATGACCGTCCTGGAGAACGTCCTCGTCGGACGCCACACCCGGACCAAGGAAGGCCTCTGGTCCGCGCTGCTGCGCGGCCCCGGCTTCAAGAAGGCCGAAGCCGCCTCCCACGAACGCGCCATGGAACTCCTCGAGTTCGTCGGCCTCGCCCACAAGGCGGGCCACCTCGCGCGCAACCTGCCCTACGGCGAACAGCGCAAGCTGGAGATCGCCCGCGCGCTGGCCTCCGACCCCGGCCTGCTGCTCCTCGACGAGCCCACCGCCGGTATGAACCCCCAGGAGACCCGGGCCGCGGAAGAACTCATCTTCGCCATCCGCGAGCAGGGCATCGCCGTACTCGTCATCGAGCACGACATGCGCTTCATCTTCAACCTCTGCGACCGGGTCGCCTGCCTCGTCCAGGGGGAGAAACTCGTCGAGGGCACCCCCGAGGTCGTCCAGCGCGACGAGCGCGTCATCGCCGCCTACCTCGGCACCCCCTTCGAGGGAGCCCCCGGCGCCGAAGAGGCCGCCGAGGTCCAAGCCGCCGAAGCCGAACACGAGGCCGAGGCAGCCGAAGCCGAGGCCGCGGAGGCAGCAGCACCCAGCACCGACTCCCGCACGGAGGACGACCAGTGACCGCACTGCTCGAGGTCGAAGACCTCAAGGTCGCCTACGGCAAGATCGAAGCCGTCAAGGGCATCTCCTTCAGCGTCGAGGCCGGTCAGGTCGTCACCCTCATCGGCACCAACGGTGCGGGCAAGACCACCACACTGCGCACCCTGTCCGGGCTGATCAAACCGCTCGCCGGGAAGATCACCTTCGACGGGAAGCCGCTCGCGGGCGTCCCCGCGCACAAGATCGTGGCACTGGGCCTGGCCCACTCGCCGGAAGGCCGCCACATCTTCCCGCGCCTCACGATCGCCGAGAACCTCCAGCTCGGCGCCTACCTGCGGGACGACAAGGAAGGCATCGAACGCGACATCCAGTACGCGTACGACCTCTTCCCCATCCTCGGCGAACGCCGCAAGCAGGCCGCCGGCACCCTGTCCGGCGGTGAGCAGCAGATGCTCGCCATGGGCCGCGCGCTGATGTCCCAGCCCAAACTGCTCATGCTCGACGAACCCTCCATGGGCCTCTCGCCGATCATGATGCAGAAGATCATGGAGACCATCGCCGAACTCAAGTCCCGCGGTACCACGATCCTGCTCGTCGAACAGAACGCCCAGGCGGCGCTCTCCCTCGCCGACCAGGGACACGTCATGGAGATCGGCAAGATCGTCCTGTCCGGCAGCGGACAGGACCTCCTCCACGACGAATCCGTCCGCAAGGCCTACCTCGGCGAGGACTGACCCCTCCCGACCACACGCCTGCACGGCCAAGGGCCCCTTCCTCCCGTCCGTACGAGAGGAAGGGGCCCTTGGCGCACACGCGGCTCAGGGGCTGACCCCGGACCCGGCCCAGGGGCTGACCCCGGACCCGGCCCAGGGCCGGGCCCAGGGCCGGGCCCAGTGCCCGGCTCAGTGCGCGGCAGACTCCCAGTCGGGACCCACGCCCACCGACACATCCAGCGGTGCCCGCAGCTGCACCGCCCCGGACATCTCCCGGCGCACCAGCTCCTCGACCGCATCCCGCTCACCCGGCGCGATCTCCAGCACGACTTCGTCGTGCACCTGCAGCAGCAGACGGGACGTCAGCTGCTCCGCCCGCAGGGCCTTGTCCACATCCAGCATCGCGATCTTGACGATATCGGCGGCCGTGCCCTGGATCGGCGCGTTCAACGCCATCCGCTCGGCCGCTTCACGCCGCTGCCGGTTGTCGCTGTTGAGATCCGGGAGATAGCGGCGGCGGCCCAGCATCGTCGCCGTGTAGCCCGTCGCCCTGGCCTCGTCCACCACCCGGTGCAGATAGTCCCGCACACCGCCGAAACGCTCGAAGTAGGTGTCCATCAGCGCACGCGCCTCACCTGCCTCGATGTTCAGCTGCTGCGAGAGACCGAAGGCCGACAGGCCATACGCAAGGCCGTACGACATGGCCTTGATCTTGCGGCGCATCTCCGCGTCGACCTCGGACTTCGCCACCGAGAAGACCTGCGAGGCGACGGTGGTGTGCAGATCCTCACCCGAGGTGAAGGCCTCGATGAGCCCCTCGTCCTCCGAGAGATGCGCCATCACGCGCAGCTCGATCTGGCTGTAGTCCGCCGTCATCAGCGACTCGAAGCCCTCGCCCACCACGAAACCCCGGCGGATCGCCCGGCCCTCGTCGGTACGGACCGGTACGTTCTGCAGATTCGGCTCCGTGGAGGAGAGCCGGCCCGTCGCCGCGACCGTCTGGCTGAACGTGGTGTGGATCCGGCCGTCCGCCGCGATCGTCTTGATCAGACCCTCGACCGTCACCCGCAGTTTCGCCTGCTCACGGTGACGCAGCATGATCACCGGCAGCTCGTTGTCCGTCTGCGTGGCCAGCCACGCCAGTGCGTCCGCATCCGTCGTATAGCCGGTCTTCGTCTTCTTTGTCTTCGGCAGACCCAGCTCCGCGAACAGCACCTCCTGCAGCTGCTTGGGCGAACCGAGATTGAACTCGTGCCCCGCCGCGGCATGCGCCTCCTTCACCGCCTGCTGCACCGCACCGGCGAACTGCTGCTCCATCGCCTCCAGATGGGCACGGTCGGCGGCGATACCCGAACGCTCCATCCGCGCGAGCAGCAGCGACGTGGGCAGCTCGATGTCCGTGAGCAACTCGGCCGCACCCACCTCCTGCAGCCTCCCGGCGAAGACCTCGCCCAGATCGAGGATCGTCCGGGCCTGATGCATCAGAGCATCGGCCTCGGCGCTCTCCTCCGCGCCGAACGCCAACTGCCCCTCGGCGGCCGAGGCAGGCGCCAGCTCACGCCCCAGATACTCCAGGGACAGAGCATCGAGCGCGAACGAACGACGACCAGGCTTCACCAGATACGCGGCCAGCGCACTGTCCATCGCGATGCCCTCGACTGGCCAGCCATGCTCGGCGAACACCCGCAGCACGTTCTTCGCGTTGTGCAGCACCTTCGGCTTCCCGGCATCCGCCAGCCACCGCGCGAAGGCCTGTTCGTCGGCCTCGTCGAGCTGCGAGGGATCGAACCAGGCGGCCGCGCCGTCGCCCGCGGCCAGCGCCACCTCCGCGACCGAACCCGTGCCCAGCGCCCACGCGTCCACACTCGCGAGCCCGAGCAGCTGATCGCCGTGCGCATCGAGCCACGGCTTCAGCTCGCCGGTGGACAGCACCTCGCCGTCGACCTCGACACCGGGCGCCGCCGGGGACTCCTCGGCCTCCTCGGCACCCGGGTCCACCGCAAGCAGCCGCTCGCGCAGCGAAGGATTACGGATCTCCAGGGTGTCGAGGACCATCGCAAGCGCCTTGCGGTCATACGGGCGGCGCTCAAGATCCGTGGCGGACTTGGGCAGCTCCACGTCGCGGACCATCTCGGTGAGCCGGCGGTTCGTCTTCACCGACTCCAGATGCTCGCGCAGATTGGCCCCCGCCTTGCCCTTGACCTCCTCGGCCCGCTCCACCAGCTCGGCGAACGAACCGAACTGGTTGATCCACTTCGCCGCCGTCTTCTCGCCGACGCCCGGGATGCCCGGCAGATTGTCCGAGGGGTCGCCGCGCAGCGCCGCGAAGTCCGGATACTGCGAAGGCGACAGACCGTACTTCTCCTGCACCTTCTGCGGAGTGAACCGGGTCAGTTCCGAGACGCCCTTCGTCGGATACAGCACCGTGGTGTGCTCGGTGACCAGCTGGAAGGAATCACGGTCACCCGTGACGATCAGAACCTCGAAACCGGCGGCCTCCGCCTGCGTGGCCAGCGTGGCGATGATGTCATCCGCCTCGAAACCGTCCACCGCGAAACGATCCGCATCCATCGCGTCGAGCAGCTCGCCGATCAGCTCAACCTGGCCCCTGAACTCATCCGGAGTCTTCGACCTGTTCGCCTTGTACTCCGGGAACTCCTCCGAGCGCCACGTCTTGCGCGAGACGTCGAAGGCCACCGCGAAATGCGTGGGCTGCTCGTCACGCAACGTGTTCGCCAGCATCGAGGCGAAACCATAGATCGCGTTCGTGGGCTGGCCCGTCGCCGTCGTGAAATTCTCCGCGGGCAGCGCGAAGAACGCCCGGTAGGCGAGCGAATGCCCGTCCATGAGCATCAGGCGCGGTCGGGACTGCTTCTTCGACTGGTTCGCTGTCTTCTCTGCCACGTCCCCGATCCTCCCACGCCCCACTGACACTCCGGACCGCTCCGCGCTGAGGCGGACCGCTCCGCGCTGAGGCGGGCCGCACCGCTCCGCGGCGCACACAGCACACCTGAGCTCCGCCCTCACCACCTCACCCCGGACCTCCACTCGGCGTGATCCCCCTCACCCCCGCGTGGCAGGATCGGAAGCAGTACCCGGACCACGGCGGCACCGCGGCAGGCGCCGGCCCCGTACCCGTACAGAGGCATCCGCTCGAAGGAGAACGGTCATGGCAGCCAAGCCCCCCGCAGGCGATCCCGTACAGGACGCACCCGAGGTCGCGGCGCCCCAGCACGCCGCCGCAGGGCTGCCCGCCATCGGACACACACTGCGCATGGCACAGCAGCAGATGGGCGTGAAACGCACCGCACTGACCCTGCTGCGGGTCAACCAGAAGGAAGGCTTCGACTGCCCCGGCTGCGCCTGGCCCGAACCGGAACACCGCCACAAGGCCGAGTTCTGCGAGAACGGCGCCAAAGCCGTCGCCGAGGAGGCGACGCTGCGCCGCGTCACCCCCGACTTCTTCGTCGCCCACCCCGTCGGTGACCTCGCCCACCGCAGCGGCTACTGGCTCGGCCAGCAAGGCCGGCTCACCCGGCCCATGTACCTGCCCGAAGGCGCCGACCACTACGAGCCCGTCACCTGGGAACGCGCCTTCGACATCATCGCCGAGGAACTCGACGCCCTCGCCTCACCCGACGAGGCCGTCTTCTACACCTCGGGGCGCACCAGCAACGAGGCCGCCTTCCTCTACCAGCTCTTCGCCCGCGAATACGGCACCAACAACCTCCCCGACTGCTCCAACATGTGCCACGAGTCCTCCGGCTCGGCCCTCGTCGAAACCATCGGCGTCGGCAAGGGCAGCGTGCTCCTCGAAGACCTCCACCAGGCCGACCTGATCATCGTCGCCGGACAGAACCCCGGCACCAACCACCCCCGCATGCTCTCCGCCCTCGAACAGGCCAAGGAGCGCGGAGCGAAGATCGTCACCGTCAACCCGCTCCCCGAAGCGGGCCTGGAGCGCTTCAAGAACCCCCAGACCCCCCAGGGCATGCTCAAGGGCACCGCCCTCACCGATCTCTTCCTCCAGATCCGCCTCGGCGGCGACCAAGCCCTCTTCCGCCTCCTCAACAGACTCATCCTGGAGACGGACGGCGCGGTCGACGAAGCGTTCGTGCGCGAACACACCCACGGCTACGAGGACTTCGCGGCCGCCGCACGCGAAGCCGACTGGGAGGAGACCCTCACCGCCACCGGCCTCACCCGCGAACAGATCGATCAGGCACTGCGCCTGGTCCTCGCCTCCGAGCGCACCGTCGTCTGCTGGGCCATGGGCCTCACCCAGCACAAACACGCCGTCCCCACCATCCGCGAAGTCGTCAACTTCCTGCTCCTGCGCGGCAACATCGGCCGTCCCGGCGCCGGCCTCTGCCCCGTGCGCGGCCACTCCAACGTCCAGGGCGACCGCACCATGGGCATCTTCGAACGCCCCGCCCCCGAATTCCTCGACGCACTGCAGAAGGAATTCGGCTTCGACCCGCCGCGCCACCACGGCCTCGACGTCGTCCGCGCCATCCGCGCCCTGCGCGACGGCGAGGCGAAGGTCTTCTTCGCCATGGGTGGCAACTTCGTCGCCGCCTCCCCGGACACCGACGTCACCGAAGCGGCGATGCGACGCGCGCGCCTCACCGTCCACGTGTCGACGAAGCTCAACCGCTCCCACACCGTCACCGGGGCACGGGCTCTGATCCTGCCGACTCTCGGCCGCACGGAGAAGGACCTCCAGGACAGCGGTGAACAGTTCGTCACCGTCGAGGACTCCATGGGGATGGTGCATGCCTCACGCGGCCGCCTCGCCCCCGCGAGCCCCCACCTGCTCTCCGAACCGGCCATCGTCGCCCGCCTGGCCCGGCGCGTCCTCGGTCGGAACTCCCGCACACCATGGGAGGAGTTCCAGAAGGACTACGCGACGATCCGGGACCGTATCGCCGCAGTGATCCCCGGCTTCGAGAACTTCAACGCACGCGTCGCACACCCCGGGGGCTTCACGCTTCCGCACGCCCCACGCGACGAACGCCGCTTCCCGACGGCCACCGGCAAGGCCAACTTCACGGCCGCCCCCGTCGAGCACCCCCGACTGCCCGCCGGCCGGCTCCTCCTGCAGACCCTGCGCTCGCACGACCAGTACAACACCACCATCTACGGCCTCGACGACCGCTACCGCGGGATCAGGAACGGCCGCCGCGTCGTCCTCGTCAACCCCGAAGACGCCGCAGCCCTCGGTGATCTCGCCGACGGCTCCTACGTCGATCTCGTCGGCGAATGGCAGGACGGCGTGGAGCGCCGCGCCCCCGGCTTCCGCGTCGTCCACTACCCGACGGCAAGGGGCTGCGCGGCCGCGTACTACCCGGAGACCAACGTGCTGGTCCCCCTGGACGCGACGGCGGACACCAGCAACACACCGGTGAGCAAGGCGGTGGTGGTACGTCTGGAGCCGAGGTAGACGGTCGGCCGCTGCGGATCGGGCTCAGTGCCCGGGGCGCATCCCGCCCGGACTGTCGGCGACCTTGAAAGTGAAGGAAAAGTACCCCGGGTCGGATTCGAACCGACGCTGTATGGGTTTTGAATCCATGGCCTCTACCGCTGGGCTACCGGGGCTCCTTCAAAACGAAGGCAGGCACTCACCCGCCGTGCCCCTACCTTACCGCAGCTGGGTACGCTCGTGGAAAGCAGTTCCTGCCCCGCCACGAGGAGTCCGACGTGACCGCCCCCGAGTCTCCCCAGCCCGTCGCCGATGACGAAAACGCCCACGTGCCCCCGCTCACGACCCGTGTGGTCATCGCCGAGGACGAAGCCCTCATCAGGCTCGACCTGAAGGAGATGCTGGAGGAGGAGGGGTACACCGTCGTCGGTGAGGCGGGTGACGGTGAGCAGGCGATCGAGCTGGCCCGTGAGCACAAGCCCGATCTCGTGATCCTCGATGTGAAGATGCCGAAGCTGGACGGGATCAGCGCCGCGGAGAAGATCACCGAGGAGAGCATCGCCCCGGTGCTGATGCTGACCGCGTTCTCGCAGCGTGACCTCGTCGAGCGGGCGCGGGACGCCGGTGCGATGGCGTATCTCGTGAAGCCGTTCAGCAAGGGCGATGTGGTGCCGGCGATCGAGATGGCGGTCTCGCGCTACACGGAGCTGAAGACACTGGAGCGCGAGGTCGCGGATCTCACGCAGCGGCTGGAGACGCGCAAGCTCGTGGACCGGGCGAAGAGCATTCTGCAGACGGAGTACGGGCTGAGCGAGCCTGCCGCGTTCCGGTGGATCCAGAAGACGTCGATGGACCGGCGGCTTTCGATGCAGCAGGTGGCGGAGGCCGTGATCGAGGACTCCGAGGAGAAGAAGGCGGCCAAGGGCGGCGACCAGTAGGTCGCGTCCCCGGCGGGACCGGGATTCCGTGCCTCGTGCCGGGGGTCCGCCCTTCGGTCGGCTCTCACCCGAACGGACCCCGATTCCGGGCTGTCCGTTGCGGGCGGCGGCATCGTGGCCTGCATGGATCTTCGAATACGGACGCGCCGTGCTGCCGTCATACGGTCGCGCTGTGCCGTTGTCACGCGTTCGGGCCGCGCGGTGGTCACGCGCACCGGCCGTGCGGTGGTCATGCGTACCCGTCGTGCCGTGGTCCGGCGCGGTATACGCAGGCGGCACAGTGCGGTGCGGCAGCGGCGCCCCGCACTGCGGGCGGCTTTCGTCTCGGCGTTGATCGCGCCGGTTTCGGCGGTTTTCGCGAGGGCGGCGGTGCGCCGCGGCGTGACGGTGGCGCCGTTCGCTCCCGACTGTCGTGCGCCGCGTGATCCGCAGCTCGCCGCCCGGATGTCCAAGGGGGTCCGGGCGGCTCTGTCCTCCCGCCCGGCGGCCGCGACGCTCGCCGTGCACGACGATGCCGAGGATCTGTGGTGTTCGGTGGACGCGGGGCGTGGCTACGGTCCGGCGCATGGCGCGAGGACGCTGATCCTGGAGACCGTGCTGTGGCGTGCCGATCAGTTGCGCCGCAAGCTCGCCTGGTTCGAGGCCCGTCGGGTGGCGCCGATGCTTCAGGTGACGGAGTTCCCCTGAGACCCGACGGAGTCTTTCCGGGATCCGGGTGACGGTCCGGCGGACATCCGCTGATCGGGACGGTGGGTCCAGGGCGCGGAGTGGGGCGATGCGGTGCATGGCGGGCTGACGGGGGTGTCGGGGTCGGTGGGGTGGCTCGTCCGCAGTCGGACCGCCGTCGCGTAGGCGAGCAGTCCGGCCACGAGGCCCGCCCCGGAGCCGAAGCAGAGGGTGGGGATGACTTCCCAGGCTTCCCGGGGTGTGCCGACCTGTTGCCACCACCGCAGAGTGCGGTGGCCGGCGCCGAGCAGCACGCAGCCGCCGATGAGGGCGAGTGCGGCGATGCGGTGGCCTCGGCTGAGGCGGGGGACGCCGGCCGTGGCGGTGTGGGTGGAGCGGCGCAGCGCGGAGAGTGCGAAGCAGGTGACGGCGATGAGGGCCAGTGCCGAACCGCCGTACTGCAGGTACCAGTAGAGCGGTGATCCGGCGATCTCCTCGCCGAGCACCGGCAGTACCCGCATGCCCCACCGGTCGAGGTGGGTGAACGCGTCCCACACGGTGTGGCTCGCGGCGCCGAGCGCGGCGGAGACGGCGAACCACAGGAGCAGCGGCCCGCGTGGGCGCGATCGCCAGGTACGGCCGCGCACGAGGCCGAGCACCCGGCCCTGCCAGGCGCGGGGGAGCAGGGCGACGAGCGGTTCCCGGAGCAGCAGCCACGCGGCCACGAGCAGGGCCGTGATCACGATGTCCACGGTGAGCACTCCGGGCCAGGAGTGGGTGACCGAGCCGAACTCCATCGCCCCGGGCAGCACACTTGCCGCGAAGTACGTCATATCGGGTGCGAAGGATCCCGCGACGAGGGCGGAGGGCAGCAGTGGCCCGCGCCCGGCTCCGTTCCGGTGCACCAACGGCAGTACGGCGGCGGCATGGCTGAGGGTGAAGGGCAACGGGGCTCCTCGCGGGCGTAGGGGAGACGGCATCACCAACGGCGGGTGTGCGGCGGCATCCTGTTCGACGACGAACGGCGCGGCCCGTCGGTTCCCGGTGGTTTCCGTGTTCGCACACGCATCGAACCAGCCATGAACCGGACAGGAACCGGTATCTGCGCACAGGAACTTGCCGTATGGTCGCGTCCGTTGGCGTGCGATGATGCGCGTGGGTGGGACAAGGGAGGGGAACCGCACGGATGCGAGCGCTCTTCGGGAAGCGGATGCGCAGGACGACGGCGGCTGCCGCGGTGGCGGCGGCGGCCTTTGCCGCACTGTCGGCTTCGCAGGCCCCGGGGGTGACGGACCTCCCCTCGGGCGAGCGTCGGCCCACCGGCAGCACCGAGACGCCGCCGGGTCCGGGCGACGACTCGTACTACACGGACCTGCCGCCGCTCTCCTCTCCGGATCCGGCCGAACCGGACGCGCCGGGCGCCACCGACGGTGCGGGCTCGGGCATTCCGGAGACCGTCCTCGACGCGTACCAGCGGGCCGCCACGACGCTGCGGGCCGATGATCCCGGCTGCAATCTTCCCTGGGAGCTGCTCGCCGCGATCGGCCACGTCGAGTCGGGGCACGCCCGTGGCGGCAAGGTCGATGCCCATGGCACGACGCCGAAACCGATCCTCGGTCCGCAGCTGAACGGGAACGGCTTCGCGAAGATCACCGACACCGACGGTGGTCTCTACGACGGCGACACGACCCATGACCGGGCCGTGGGCCCGATGCAGTTCATACCCGACACCTGGTCCAGATGGGGCCAGGACGGCAACGGGGACGGCAGACAGGACCCGAACAACGTGTACGACGCGGCGCTCGCGGCCGGGAAGTACCTGTGTGCGGGCGGGCGTGACCTGGCGCAGGAGGACGAACTGCGGCAGGCCATCCTCAGCTACAACCATTCGACGGACTACTACAACACGGTCATGTCGTGGCTGGAGCACTACCGCGAGACCGGCGTGCAGGGGGTTCCGGACGGTACGGGCGAGGTGCCCGGCAACCGGAACGACGACGCGATTCCGGACCCGCGGCCGCCGGCCGCCTCGGGGGGCGGCGGCACGAAGCCGTCCGGTGGGAAGCCGTCGGGTGGCGGCACGGACACCAAGCCTTCGGGCGGATCGGGCGGCGAGTCCGCCAAGCCCACCGATCCCTCGGACCCGGCCGATCCGTCGAAGCCGGTGGACCCGGAGAAGCCCACCGATCCGACGGACCCCACGGACCCGGGTGAGCCCACGGACCCGACGGATCCCACCGATCCGACGGATCCCACCGACCCCACCGACCCCGACCCGGCTCCGGTCGTCGCCGAACTCGCCGCTGCGGGCGCCGGTTCCTTCACGGCCACCGAGGGCACCGACTTCGCCGGCACGCCCACCGTCAAGGCCGTCACGGAATCCGGCACGGGCGTCGCCGAGGTCCTCGTGCGCTTCACGATCGTCGGCGAGACCGAGGCCTCCTTCGACGGCAGCAGCACGGCCGAGGTCAGGACCGGTGCGGACGGGCGGGCGAGCGCGCCCGCGCTGCAGGCGGGGGAGCGGACGGGCGAGTTCACGATCCGCGCCACCACCACGGTCGGCGAGCGGGTGCTCACCGCGGAGTTCACCGCGACCGTCACGGCACGCCAGGCGGACACCCTGACCAGCGCCACCGCAACGCTGACCGGTGCGCCGGGCGCCAAGTTCGCCGGGAGCGTGGAGGTGACGGCCACGCTGGACGGCGTCGCCGCGCCGGATGTCGAGATCACCGCCACGATGATCAAGAACGCGGAAGGCGATCCGAGCGAGGCGGGCCCGTACTTCAAGGACCCGGAGGGCGAGGCCATTCGCAGCCTCACCCTCACCACCGGCCCCGAGGGCACCCTCGTGCTGCCCGAGGTGTACGCCGATGGCACGGTCGGTACGTACACCCTGCGGCTGCTCGCGCCCGGTGGCGGCAAGCTGGACATCGAGCTGAAGGTGGAGGCCGCCGAGTCGCCCTCGCCGGACCCGGGCTCCGAACCCGGCCCGGAGCCGACGCAGACCCCCGGCCCGACGCCGACCACGACCCCGTAACGGCGGCGGCACACCCCGCACCGCACACCCCGCACCGCACACCCGCAGCACACAACGTCACACGCGTCACCGCGCCGCCCCTGGTCCGTTTCCCGGATCAGGGGCGGCGCCACGTGTTCTCATATCGCCCCCGCGTTGCTACGGTGCCCCAGCCCTGACGCCATATCAGATTCCGGGAGGAGGGCCGGACATGCGCGCCTTGCTGGCAGCGGGGATCGGTCTCGCCGTTGCGCTCGCCCTGGTCCTCACCGTGTCGTCGATGGAGGCGCCGCCCGGCGAGACATCCCCGGAGCCACTGCTGACCACTGTCCCCGAGCACCCGTAGGGAGGGCCGCCGCGATGCGCCGCAAGGCCAGCCTCATCCTGCTCGCGTTCGCCGTGTTCTTCGCGGCCCTCTCGCCGCTGCTGCGGTTCCACGCCTTCCCGCGCCTCGCGAAGGTGCCGGCGAACCAGTACCAGGTGATGGTCCTGGAGGCGAAGGACGCGACCATCTACGACGCGCTCGAAGGCGTCAAGAAGACCGATCTGTCGATCGTGCAGACGCTCAAGGGCAATGTGGAGGAGTCCGAGAAGATCGAGGAGAAGGTCGGCAAGGACGTCGTCGTCTGGGACGGGCTCTCCTACGCCCAGGACTCCGACGGCAACATGGTCACGATGATCCCCGAGCGGTACATCTTCGACGCGCACAGCGGCGAACCGGTCCACGCGAAGGGGGAGATGGCCGCGGACAAGCCCGTCGAGCGGGAGGGCCTGGAGTTCAAATGGCCGTTCCTCACCCAGAAGCGGGACTACAAGTACTTCGACGCCCGCAGCCGTACGACCAACACCATCTTCTTCAAGGGCGAGCAGGACTTCCGCGGTCTGAACGTCTACTACTTCGAGCAGACGATCCCCTGGCAGAAGGTCGACTTCCCCAGTGTCATGCCCGGCGGCATGGACCCGGAGCAGCTGACGGGGACCGGTACCGAGATGTGGTACACGACGGTCCGCAAGTTCTGGGTGGAGCCCACCACCGGCGCTCCCGTGTACGGCGAGGAGATCCACAAGGAGGAGATGCGCGGCGGCTCGCTCGTGAAGGCCCTGGCGCCGGGCAAGGGCAAGCTCACCGTCTTCGACGGCCATGTGAAGATGCGCGAGGACTTCACCCGGGACACCGTCGAGCTGGTCAAGTCGCAGCGGGTCCTGGTGCTGCTGATGACCTCGTATCTGCCCTGGGGATTCCTGGTCCTCGGCGCCCTGCTGCTCGCCCTGGCCCTGTGGCTGGAGGCGCGCAGCCGTCGCCCCGGTGACGACCCTGAGGAGAGCGGCGACCGTGAGCCCGAGCCCGAACCGGCGGGCGTCTGATCAGCGCTCCCGGCGCAGCCGCGCGTTGGTGAAGCGGGTCGGTTCCGCACCGGCCGGGTCCTCGGGCCACGGGTGCTTCGGATAACGGCCGCGCAACTCGGCCCGTACCGCCTGATAGCCGCTGTGCCAGAACGAGGCGAGGTCCGCGGTCACGGCGGCGGGACGGCCCGCGGGCGAGAGCAGGTGCACGAGTACGGGTACGCCCGCGATCTGCGGGGTCTCGGCGAGCCCGAACATCTCCTGCAGTTTCACGGCGAGTACGGGCTGCTCGGGGTCCGTGTAGTCGACGCGCGGGCTCGAACCGCTCGGCACGGTCAGCCGCTCCGGCGCCAGCTCGTCCAGCCGCGCCGCCTCGCCGCCCGCCCAGGGCAGCAGCCGGGTGAGCGCCTGCCCGGCGTCGATCCGGGCGAGATCCGCCCGCCGCCGCGCCTTGGAGAGCTCCGGCTCGAGCCACTCGTCCGCGCGTGCGAGCAGGGACCGCTCGTCCACGGCGGGCCACGGCTCGCCGAGCCGCCGGTGCAGAAAGGCCAGCCGCTGCCGCAACTGTGCCGCCTTCTGCGACCACCTCAGGAGTACGAGGCCGTCCTCGGCCAGTCCGTCGAGGAGCGCGGTGCGTACGAGACGGGGCTCGGGCTCGCGGATCGGCCGCACCCGCAGCTCCACCGCGCCGAGCCGTTCCACCCTTCGTGCCACGACATCGCCGTCCGCCCAGCCGACCTCCTCGCCCTCGTGGCGCAGCGGCGCGGCGGCCCGCAGCGCGGTCTCCTCGTCGAGCACCGCGCCGAGCCGTACCCGCGCGTGCGCCGAGCCGACGGGACGGTCGGCGACCGCGACGGCGATCCACGCGGCCCCGGACAGCGCGGAAGCCTCGGAGAGCTCGGCCGCGGTCCCCGACACCATGAGACAGGCCTTGCCGCCCTTGTTCCGGGCGATGCGTTCGGGGAAGGCGAGGGCGGTGACGAGGGCGGGGGAGCGGTCGTCGGTGGGCTGACCGGCCTTCTCGACGGGCTGCTCTTCGACGCGCTGCTTCTCGACGCGCTGCTTCCCGATGGATTGCTTCCCGATGGACTGCTCCGCGGCCTCCTCGGTCGTGTCCTCCATCGCCTTGTCGGCGGCCGAGGCGAGGCGTTTCGTCTCCGTGCGCCAACGGGCCGCGTAGCCGTCGCCGCCCTGCCGGGCCCGGCGCCAGGCGGCGGCCAGGTCGTCGCCGTACTCGCGGGGCGGCTCCTCGCTGAGCAGGGCCACGAGTTCGGCCGCGCGCCGGGTGCCCAGATCGCGGGCGCCATCGAGCAGGGCGCGGCCCAGGCGCGGGTGCAGGCCGAGGCGCGCCAGACGCAGTCCGCGCGCGGTCACCCGGCCCGCCTCATCCAGCGCTCCGACGGCGCCGAGGGTCCTGCGCGCGGCCGCCATCGCACCGGCCGGCGGCGCGTCGAGCAGGGCGAGCCCGGCGGCATCCGGTTCGCCCCAGCAGGCGGCCTGCAGCGCGAACGCGGTCAGATCGGCGACTGAGATCTCCGGCGCGGGGAAGCGCGGAAGCCGCCCGTCCTCCGCCTCGTCCCAGCATCGGTACACGGCACCCGGCGCCTCACGCCCCGCCCGCCCCGCGCGCTGCCGTCCGGCCGCCCGGGAGGCCCGTACGGTCGTCAGGGCGCCGAGCCCGCGCGCGTGGTCGGTCCGTGGCTCGCGGGCCAGGCCGGAGTCGACGACGATCCGTACGCCCGGCACGGTCAGCGAGGACTCGGCCACCGCAGTGGCGAGCACGACGCGGCGGCGCTCACCGGGGGACAGCACGGCGTCCTGCACGGCTGCGGGCGCACGGCCGTGCACCTGCAGCACGTCCACACCCTCCAGCACCCCCAGTCGGCCTGCCACGCGCCCGATCTCGCCGACTCCGGGCAGGAAGCACAGCACATCGCCCTCGCGCTCCGCGAGCGCGCGGCGGACCGTGGCTGCGACATGCGTGAGCAGCGCCGGGTCGACCCGCATCCCGTGCGGCGGACTTACGGGGCGGGGCGGCGGCGCCCAGAGCGTCTCGACGGGGTGGGCCGTGCCGTGCGCCTCGACGACCGGGGCGTCCGCGGCCGTACCACCCGTACCACCCGTACCGGCCGCGACACCCGCACCGCCCGGTTCGCCCGAGCCCTCGCCCGTGCCGAGCAGCCGGGCCCACCCCGCGGCGTCGGTGGTCGCGGAGGCGGCGACCAGACGCAGGTCGGGGCGGAGCGTGGAACGCACGTCGAGGAGGAAGGCCGCGACCGTATCGGCGTCGAGATGCCGCTCGTGCACCTCGTCGAGGACCACGACATCCACCCCGGACAGCTCCTGATCGCGCTGCAGCCGCTGCAGCAGCACCCCGGTGGTGACCACCTCGACCCGGGTACCGGGCCCCGCCTTCCGCTCACCGCGCACCGTGAAGCCGACGGCCTGGCCCACCTGCTCCCCGAGCAGCCACGCCATCCGCCGCGCGGCGGCACGGGCCGCGATCCGGCGCGGCTCGGCCACCAGGACCCGACGCGGGGCGCCGCCCAGGAGCCCCGCCAGGTGCAGGGGTACGAGGGTCGTCTTGCCGGTGCCCGGCGGCGCACAGAGCACGGCGGTGCCGTGCTCGTCCCAGGGCGCGGGTCAGCTCGGGCAGCACATGACGGACGGGCAACTGGTTCAGGGCGGCGTCGGCACGGGTCACCCGCCAAGTCTGCCAACCCGGCTTGCCGGCGGGACCGCTCGGTCCCGCTCGCACCGGCCCGCCGCGGGGACCGCTCAGTCCCGCTCGCAGACGAAGATCGCCGTTCCCGGGATCAGGGAGCCGCGCAGGGGCGACCAGCCGCCCCACTCCTGGGTGTTCCAGGACGGCCACTCCGGTTCCACGAGGTCCACGAGCCGCAGACCGGCCGCGGCCACCTCGCGTACCCGGTCGCCCACGGTCCTGTGGTGCTCGACGTAGACCGCGCGGCCGGTGTCGTCCTGTTCCACGTACGGCGTGCGGTCGAAGTACGAGGACGAGACCGAGAGCCCCTCGGGGCCCGGCTCGTCCGGGAAGGCCCACCGGATCGGATGCGTCACCGAGAAAACGAAGCGGCCGCCGGGCCGCAGCACCCGCCGCACCTCCCGCAGCACGAGCACCGGATCGGCCACGAACGGCAGCGCCCCGTACGCGGAGCAGGCCAGGTCGAAGGAACCGTCCGCGAAGGGCAGCGCCCCGGCGTCCGCCTCCACCAGGCCGATGCCCTCGGCACCGAGCCTGAGCGCGTGCTGCAGCTGCCGGTGCGAGAGGTCGAGGGCCACCGGGTGCGCGCCCTGCGAGGCCAGCCAGCGGGCGCACTGGGCGGCGCCCGCGCCGATCTCCAGGACCGCGCTGCCCTTCAGGGCCCCGGGCGGGCCGAGCAGCCGGGCCTCCGCCTCGTCGAGGCCCTCCGGGCCCCAGACGAAGCGGTCGTCGCCGAGGAACGCCCCGTGATCGCTCTGGTACTCGTCGGCGTTGCGGTCCCACCAGCCGCGGCTGGCCCGGCTGCTCTCCGTGGTGCCGGCATCGCGGCGCGTGGCCACGGACTCGTCGTCGACGGAACCGGTGGACGTGGTTGCGAATGCGTCGTCTGCGGACTCTTGGATGACGGGCTCCAGCGTCGTAGGGTGCGTGGCATCTGACGGTCTGTGGGGTCGCTCAGGCGCCTGCGGGCACCCGCTCCCCCGCCGACGGCGGGCCTCCGGGACACCGGACCACCGGGGTACGAGCGACCCCGATGGCCTCGTGCGACGGATTTTGTGCCGGGAATGCGGCGATCCGCCCCGGGTGTGCGCCTTCGCGCATTGACCCTGCCCGGCGGCCCCCGTATGCTACAAGTTGCGCTGCGAGCCTGCGCTCCTCAGACCTAGCAGGCTGCGCTCGCGTCTGTTGTATGTCCCCTCGGTTTCTCGAGGTGCCAGTGCATCCCATGGATCGGCGCCTCCTAGGCTGTCCGGCTTCTGCAGAGCGAAATCGGCTCCCGGCGTAGCAGTACCTACGACTTCAATGTCCGTACCGGAGCCCTTTCCCACATGACGAGCAGCACCGAGACCACCGCCACCACTCCGCAGGTTGCGGTCAACGACATCGGTAACGAGGAAGCCTTCCTCGCCGCGATCGACGAGACGATCAAGTACTTCAACGACGGCGACATCGTCGACGGCGTCATCGTGAAGGTCGACCGGGACGAGGTCCTGCTCGACATCGGTTACAAGACCGAAGGTGTCATCCCGAGCCGCGAGCTCTCGATCAAGCACGACGTCGACCCCAACGAGGTCGTTGCCGTCGGCGACGAGATCGAGGCCCTCGTCCTCCAGAAGGAGGACAAGGAAGGCCGCCTGATCCTCTCGAAGAAGCGCGCCCAGTACGAGCGTGCCTGGGGCACCATCGAGAAGATCAAGGAAGAGGACGGCATCGTCACCGGTACCGTCATCGAGGTCGTCAAGGGTGGTCTCATCCTCGACATCGGCCTCCGCGGCTTCCTCCCGGCCTCCCTGGTCGAGATGCGTCGCGTCCGCGACCTCCAGCCCTACGTGGGCAAGGAGCTCGAGGCGAAGATCATCGAGCTGGACAAGAACCGCAACAACGTGGTCCTGTCCCGCCGTGCCTGGCTGGAGCAGACCCAGTCCGAGGTCCGCCAGACGTTCCTCACCACCCTGCAGAAGGGCCAGGTCCGCTCCGGCGTGGTCTCGTCCATCGTCAACTTCGGTGCCTTCGTGGACCTGGGTGGCGTCGACGGTCTCGTCCACGTCTCCGAGCTCTCCTGGAAGCACATCGACCACCCGTCCGAGGTTGTCGAGGTCGGCCAGGAAGTCACCGTCGAGGTCCTCGACGTCGACATGGACCGCGAGCGTGTCTCCCTGTCGCTCAAGGCGACGCAGGAAGACCCGTGGCAGCAGTTCGCCCGCACCCACCAGATCGGCCAGGTCGTGCCCGGCAAGGTCACGAAGCTGGTTCCGTTCGGTGCGTTCGTCCGCGTGGACGAGGGCATCGAGGGTCTGGTCCACATCTCCGAGCTGGCCGAGCGCCACGTGGAGATCCCGGAGCAGGTCGTCCAGGTCAACGACGAGATCTTCGTCAAGGTCATCGACATCGACCTCGAGCGTCGCCGGATCTCGCTCTCGCTGAAGCAGGCGAACGAGTCCTTCGGTGCCGACCCGAGCGCCGTCGAGTTCGACCCGACCCTGTACGGCATGGCCGCGTCCTACGACGACCAGGGCAACTACATCTACCCCGAGGGCTTCGACCCCGAGACCAACGACTGGCTGGAGGGCTTCGAGGCCCAGCGCGAGGCCTGGGAGACCCAGTACGCCGAGGCCCAGCAGCGCTTCGAGCAGCACCAGGCGCAGGTCATCAAGTCCCGCGAGGCCGATGCCCAGGCCGAGGCCGAGGGTGCGGCGGCTCCGGCCGGTGCCGCTCCGGCCGCCGGTGGCCAGGGTGGCGGCGGCGGTTCGTACTCCTCCGAGGGTGCGGACAACTCCGGTGCGCTCGCCTCCGACGAGGCGCTCGCGGCGCTCCGCGAGAAGCTGGCCGGCGGCCAGAGCTGAAGCTCTGCCCCTAGGCGGTAGTTGATCGCTGCCGAGGCCCGCGTCCCCACTGGGGGCGCGGGCCTCGCTGCGTTCGTGTCCGCGTGGATCTTCGTGGACCGGGCAGCCGTACCGGTGTTGGGGAATGCCCGGCGGCCCCGGGGCGTTCTTCCCGTTGGATATGAGGGAGGACGTCACTGTGGTCGACGCACAGGGTTTGTACGAGTGGGATGCCCAGGGGCTTGCCGTGGCCGATATGGCCTTGGCGCAGGACTCGGGTGGACTTGTCATGCTCTACCACTTCGACGGATACATCGACGCCGGTGAGACCGGTGAGCAGATCATCGACGAGATCAGCGACGCGCTGCCCGGGCAGGTCGTCGCACGCTTCGACCACGACCGGCTCGTGGACTACCGGGCCCGGCGCCCGCTTCTGACCTTCCGGCGCGACCAGTGGATCGACTACGAGGAGCCCGCCATCGAGGTGCGGCTGCTGCAGGACACCACCGGTGCGCCGTTCCTCGTGCTCGCCGGGCCCGAGCCCGACGTCGAGTGGGAGCTGTTCGCGCAGGCCGTCCGCGAGGTCGTCGAGCGGCTCGGCGTACGGCTCGCGGTGAACTTCCACGGCATCCCCATGGGCGTCCCGCACACCCGCCCGGTGGGCCTCACGCCGCACGGCAACCGCACCGACCTGGTGCCCGGGCACCGCAGCCCCTTCGACGAGGCGCAGGTGCCGGGCAGCGCGGCGGCGCTCGTCGAGTACCGCCTGATGCAGGCCGGTCACGACGTCCTGGGCGTCGCGGCCCACGTCCCGCACTACATCGCCCGCTCCGCGTACCCCGACGCGGCCCTCACCGTCCTGGAGTCGATCACCTCGGCCACGGGCCTGGTGCTGCCCGCGGTCGCCCACACCCTGCGCACCCAGGCCCACCGCACACAGAACGAGATCGAGCGCCAGATCCAGGAGGGCGACGAGGAACTGCTCTCCATGGTCCGGGGCCTGGAGCACCAGTACGACGCGGCCGCGGGCGCGGCCACTCGCGGCAACATGCTCGCCGAACCGGCTGACATCCCCACGGCCGAGGAAATCGGCCGTGAACTGGAACAGTTCCTGGCCGACCGCGACCCGGACAACTAACGCGCGGACCCTCAGGGGGTGCCGGGGTGCCGGGGTGCAGGGGGGCGGAGCCCCCGCGAGAGGGGAGTGGGGCGTTGGCCCCAAAAGGCACATACCCCCGCCGCGGAGCGGCGGGGGACGTCCACTTCGCGGGACGCGGGGAGCCCACCCCGTAGAAGAACCCCTAAGCTTGGCGCATGCTGAAGGTGGGCCTCACCGGCGGGATCGGCGCCGGCAAGAGTTCGGTCTCGGAAATGTTCGAAGCGTACGGCGCCGTCCTCATCGACGCCGACCGGATCGCCCGCGAGGTGGTCGCTCCCGGAACTCCGGGCCTGGCCGCGGTCGTTGAGGCCTTCGGCGAGGAGATCCTCGCCGAGGACGGCTCTCTCGACCGCCCCCGCCTCGGCTCGATCGTCTTCGCGGATCCCGAGCGCCTCGCGGTGCTCAACGGCATCGTGCACCCGCTCGTCGGCGCCCGCTCCGCCGAGCTGGAGCGCGCCGCCGACGAGGACGCCGTCGTCATCCACGACGTACCCCTGCTCACCGAGAACGGCCTCGCCCCGCTGTACGACGTCGTGATCGTCGTGGACGCCTCCCCGCAGACCCAGCTGGACCGTCTCGTACGCCTGCGGGGCATGACCGAACAGGACGCGAAGGCGCGGATGGCCGCGCAGGCCACCCGCGAGCAGCGGCTGGAGACAGCCGATCTGGTGATCGACAACGACGGACCGCTGGACGCCCTGGAGCCCCAGGTCCGCGCCGTCTGGAACGAACTGCGGACGCGCGCGGCGCGCGCCTGACCGGGGCGCCGACGTGGTCGTGCTCGCCGCGCCGGTCAAGCCTCCGCCGCAGGGCACGAAGAAGCGTACGTACTGTTGGCGGACAGGGCGTACGCGCGGTCCGACGGTCCGATGCGGGCACGCGTGCGGGACCGGGAGGCGGCGTACGGAATAGCGCCGGAGCGACGGGCGTTGAACGTGATCGGCGAACGGAAGGACGACGGCGTGCCGGAGAACAACGGACGTGGACGGACCCCGGAGACGGACGTCATCGATTTCCGCGCCGCGGAGCAGCTGCTCGACGCACGCGATCCGCGCGGCGCGATCAAACTGCTCGACGGCGTGATCGAGGCGCACCCCGAGCACACGGCGGCCCGCCTGCTGCGGGCCCGCGCCTTCTTCGCGGGCGCCCAACTGCGGGCGGCCGAGCTGGAGTTCTCCATCGTCCTCGAGCGCGAGCCGGACAACGCCTTCGCGCATTTCGCACTGGCCCGCACCTACGAGCGGATGAGCCGCCCCGGCCCCGCCAAGCGCCACTTCCGTCTCGCCGCGGCGCTCGACCCGCAGCCGGAGTACCGGGCGGCGGCCCGCTTCGACGAAGCCGGATAGCCCCTGAACACCCGCTTCGACGAAGCCGGGCAACCCCCGACGCCCCGCTTCGACGAGGCCGGATGCCCCCTGCCCGCGCGCTGCTTCCCGCCTCAGCCGCCGTACAGCAGCCGGAACTCCTCCGGAGCCGCCGGATCACGCTCGGCGATCTGCACGGGCGGCCAGGCCCACTGCCAGACGCCGATCCCGGGCGTACGGGAGAAGACGAGCGGCCCGCGTGTCCCTTCGACCGAGACCTGCGCCCAGGCCTCCGCACCCAGCCGTCCCCGCTCCACACCCTGCGTGCGCAGCATCTCGGCGAGCACGCGCACGGTGTCGTACCCCTCGTACGCCACGAACGAGGGCGCCGAGCCCAGGTGTTCGCGCAGCGCTTCGGTGACCCGGCTGCCCAGCTCACCGAGCCGCTCGGGCAGATAGCGCAGAAACGGGATCCCGGCACCGTCCGCACCGAGCAGCTCCCCCCACCCGGCGAACTCCGGCTGCCCGGCCGGGGCACCGATCAGCACCTCGGCCAGCCGCGGGTCGGCGCGCACGGAGCGGACCAGGGACACCGCAGGCTCCGGAATGCCGGTCAGCACAAGCAGCACCGTCGCCCGCTGCGCGGCGAGCGCCTCACAGACCGCTGCGGCGTCGTCCGCAGCGAGCTCCACGACCGTGCTGCCGCGGGAAGCGAGGTGTTCGCGCAGAATCCGGATTCCCGAGGCCCAGTACACGCTCGGCTGGGCTGCCACGGCGATACGGCGGTGGCCCGCGTCGAGGAGGAAGTCGGCGTAGATCCGCCAGCCGTGGGATTGCGCCGGGGCGATACGGCCCACCCACGGCGTCGGCTGCTCGGTGAGATCATCAAGCACCGCCGAGGAGCAGAGGAACGGCACGCCGAGCGCATCGGCGCTGGTCGCGGCGGTGCGCGCGACGACGCTGTGGTACTCGCCGGCCAGCGCCGCCACCCCGAGCCCGGCCAGCTCCGCCACGGCCCGCGCGGCCCGCCGCGGATCGGCCGCTGTGTCCCTGACGAGCAGCTCCAGCGGCCTTCCGCCGATCCCGCCGCTCTCGTTGACCTCCTGCGCCGCCAACCGGAGCCCGGCGAGCAGCTGCCGGCCCGCCTCGACCCAGCCGGGAGGGGAAAGCGGGACCAGAGCCCCGATGCGGACGGTGGAAGATGTCACGGCGTGCTCTGCCGGGCGCTGCTCCGCGTTGGCCATGGGGTCATTGCACCCATGATCACCACGGTCGGGCAAGCGAATTGGGTGCATCCTGGAAGGGAGCCCTCGGAGCCCTCGGAGCCCTCGGAGCCCTCGGAGCCCTCGGAGCCCTCGGAGCCCTCTGGGTCCTCGGGGGTCCTCGGAGCCCCCGGTGCCCCGGAGCCGCAGGAGGTGAAGGCCGATGCGCACAGGCAGTGAGCCGCTGACCGCACGCAGTCCTCTCCGGATGCGTTTCTGGCTCGGGCTCTGGGGCCTGGTGTGGGCGGGCTTCGGCACAATCGCCTTCGCGCTGGCGGGCCGTACGGGCTGGGCCGTGGCCTGCGGGATCCTGTGGCTGATCGTCACCGTCGACCTGGTCTTCGTCCTACGCCACATCCGCCAGGGCCCGCACTTCCAGCCCGGCAGGGACATCCCGCCGTACGAGCCGGACCGCGGCGATCCACCCGCCCCGCACCGATGAGTCCGGACCGCGTCCCGAGTCTGCCCCTGTGACAGCGCGAACAAGCGCGCACCCCGCTTACAAGGAGCAGCTCATGTCCGAGGCCACTCTCCCCACGTCCGCCACCGTCGCCTCCCCGCTCGCCGTGCGGCGCAGCAGGCGAACGGCGCTCCCGCTGACCGCTCTTCGGGTGGTCCTCGGGCTGTTCTTCATCCTCGCCAGCGCCTTCCCGAAGCTCACGGCGCATGAGTCGGCGACCGGCAGCTTCGACCGGATCGGGTTCGGTGACTGGTTCATGTACTCCATCGGCGGGCTCGAACTGCTCGGCGGAGTCGCCCTGTTGATCCCGCTCCTGTCCGGTGTCGCGTCCATCGCCTTCATCGGCCTGATGCTCGGCGCGTTCGGCTTCAGCCTCGCCTACCTGGGCGGCGAGTTCTGGTACACGCCGCTGATCCTCATCGCACCACTGGCGCTGCTCGCCCGCACCCAGCGGGCGCAGACGACGCGCCTCCTGAGGCGAGCACGCCTGCGCGCGTGAACCCGCGGTGAGGCGAGGGCAGGCTCCCGGCGCGGCGCGGCGCGGCGCAGCGCGGCGCGGCCTGGTGAGCGAGCCCAGGCCCGGTCCCGGAACGTTCCGGGACCGGGTTTCCGGCTTGCTCAGTCGCCTCGTATGCGGGCGTGCAGATGCATGTCGTGGTGGCCGTCCTCGTGCAGGGCGGCGGCGCGTTTCGTGCCTTCGAGCGCGAAGCCGGCCTTCGCCGCCACGCGGCAGGAGGACGGGTTGCGGGTGGAGTGGTCGAGTTCCAGACGGTGGAAACCGATCTCGTCCAGGGCCCAGGCGGACAGGGCGCGGAGCGCGGCCGAAGCCACGCCCTGTCCGCGTGCGGCGGGCAGCGTCCAGTACGCGGCGACGCCGATGCCGTCGTCGAAGTCGAGTCTCCGCAAGGACATCCGGCCGAGTACTTCGTCACCGTCACGGGTCACGGCCCAGTGGCCGCCGCGTTCTGCCGTCCAGTCCTCGGCATAACGCACGAACCAGCGATCGACCTGGTCCGGGGAGGCGGGGCGGTTGGTGTGCCAGCGCCTCAGCATCGCGTCCTCGTACGCGGAGAAGAAGGCCGGAGCGTCCGCCGGCCGCCAGGGACGCAGCAGCAGGTGCCCTGCGGGGATCTCCGGCTGCGGGCGGGCGGCGAGGGTGCCGCGGGGGAGGACAGGGGGTGTCACCAGGGTGCGGGCGGCTTCAGCGGGCACGACGGGGGCGCTCCTTCGGGTCCGTGGCGCGGGCACCGCGCCTGTCCGTGCCGCGGTCACCGCGCCTGTCCGTGCCGCGGTCAGTGCGGCGGGAAGCCCGCCGGTCGTCCCCGCCCGTACTCCGGTCGTCCCCGCCTGAACCCGGGTTGTCCCCGCCTGTACCCCGGTTGTCCCCAGCCGCCCGGCCTTCGCCCCTGACCCGCGGCGCCTCCTCGGTACGCGGGTCGAAGGCGCCCAGAGCCGCCGCCAGATCGCCGGAGCCGAGGCCGCGGAGGCGGTCCAGCTCGCGGCGGTCGCGCTTCGTCGGGCGGCCCGTACCCCGGTCGCGTACCCCTGCCGGGGCGATCGCATCGCGCGGCGGGGGCGGCGGGCTGTTGTCCTGGTAGCACTCCACGGCCACCGGCGCGCCCACCCGCTTGCGGATGACCTTCTTGACCAGCACGATCCGCTCGCGGTGCTCGGCCCGCAGCCGCACCTCGTCGCCCGCCTTCACCGGCTGCGCGGGCTTGGCCCGCTCACCGTTGACCCGGACATGGCCCGCCCGGCAGGCCGAAGCGGCGGCGGAACGCGTCTTGAGCAGCCGTACGGACCAGATCCAGGCATCGACCCGCACGCTGCCGCTTTCGGAGGGCTCGGAACTCATACCCCGACCCTAATGTCCCGTCCGGTCCTGACGGGACGCCCGGTTCCGATGGGGAGGGGAGTCAAGGCAGCTGACTCAGGGGCGCGGGTGCAGGTGCCGGTGCCGGTGCCGGTGCCGGTGCCGGTGCAGGCGTCCAGGTCATCCGGACATCCGGTTCCTGTTCCTCGTTGTGGGAGCCGTCCGTCCGCTCGCCCGCCACGAAGCCGTGGCGGGCGTAGAAACGCCGGGCCGGGGTGTTGACCTGGAACGTCCACAGCGAAAGACCGCCGGGGCTGCGGGACTTGGCGAGGGCCATGAAGCGCTCGCCGAGACCGCGGCCGCGCCACTCGGGGGCGAGGTAGAGCTGTTCGAGCTCCTGGCCGTCGAGGACGAGGAGACCGCAGACCTGCCCCTCCTCCGCCTCGGCCAGCCACGTCTCGTGCACGGGCACGACCACATGGCGGAACCAGTCCCGTACCTCGTCATCCGTATGTGCCCGACGCACCCCGGGCAGCGCCGCCGCGTACGAGCGCAGCCAGACCTCGGCGAGGACCGGGGCGTCCGCAGCCGTGGCCCGGCGCAGCTCGGGCGCGCTCATGCGGGGACGACGGCCGTGGCGGTGATCTCGACCAGCTGGCCGGTGTAGCCGAGGCAGGCCACGCCGAGCAGGGTCGAGGAGTGCGGGCCGCTCTCCCCGGTCGCCAGTCCCGAGGCCTCCACCACCTCCCACACCTGGGAGAGCACCGCGGGCTCGCTGCTCACCACGTACACGTCCGTGTACACGACCTGGGAGAGGTCGCTGCCGATGTCCCGCAGCTGCGCCTCCAGATTCGCGAGCACCTGCTCGGTCTGCCGGACCGGGTCGCCGGGCCCGACGAGATTCCCCTCGGCGTCCATCGGCACCGATCCGGCGAGGAACGCGAGGCGCGTACCGGCCTCCACGATCGACGCGTGCGAGTACGTGGGCGGCTTCAGCAGTCCGGCGGCGGCGATGCTGCGCTGAATGATGACGACCTCCGGGTGTATGCGGTGTGTGCCGAGTGGCTGTGCGCCGAGTGGCCGGGCGGCGTGGGTGTGCCGATCCTGTAGACGGTGGCCGTGCCCATCTTCGTATCCGGGTGCGGCCGGGCGCATCCCCATTTGCCGCCGCCCCGGAATGTTCCTCACCCACTGGGAGTTGCCGGACGTCATGAAGGCCATTGCACTCGAGAAGTACGGATCCGCCGACGACCTGCGGCTCGTGGACCTGCCCGAGCCGAAGACCGCACCCGCCGAAGTGCTGATCCGGGTCAAGGCGGCCGGTGTCAACCCGGTCGACTGGAAGCTCGCCGCCGGCTACCTCGACCCCGTGATGGAGGTGCGTTTCCCGCTGATCTCCGGCTGGGACGTGGCCGGCGTCGTGGAGCGGACCGGACTCGATGCCACGGAGTTCGCCGTCGGCGACGAGGTGTTCGGCTACGTACGCAAGGACTGGGCGCAGAACGGCACGTACGCGGAACTCGTCTCCGCCCCCGTGCGCGCCCTCGCGAAGAAGCCCACGGCGCTGAACTGGGAACAGGCGGCGGGTGCGCCGCTTGCAGGGCTCACCGCGTACCAGTCGATCGAGCGGATCGGCCTGGAGGCGGGGGAGACCGTGCTGGTGCACGCGGCGGCCGGCGGCGTGGGCTCGCTCGCGGTGCAGATCGCTGTGGCCCGTGGCGCGAAGGTCATCGGCACGGCGAGCGAGCGCAACCACGCGTACCTGCGTGAGCTGGGCGCGGAGCCCGTGACGTACGGCGAAGGACTGGTGGACCGCGTACGGGAGTTGGCGCCGGACGGCGTCGACGCGGCGCTGGACTTCGTGGGCGGTGGCGCCGTCGAGCAGTCGCTGCCGCTGCTGCGGCGGCGCGGGCGGATCGCCTCGGTCGCGGACGGCGAGGGTGTGCTGTCCGCGGGCGGCCACTACGTGTGGGTGCGCCCCTCCGCCACGGATCTCACGGCCCTCGCCCACCTTGCCGACGAGGGCAAGCTGTCCGTCCACGTCGACAAGGCCTTTCCGCTCTCGGACGCCGCCGATGCCTGGCGCCTCAGCCAGGAGGGCCGAACCCGCGGCAAGATCGTCCTGACGGTCTGAGAGCGTGTTGGCAACCCGCGCCCGGGCCCGAGTGGTCCGATCCGGACGGGGAGTTCGCCAACACGCTCGGAGGGGTGCGCCTCGGCCCCGGGGTCAGTCCGCCGCCGGATACAGCACCTCCTCCGTGAGCCCCAGTTGCTCGCGGAACACGGCTCGCCCCGCATCGGTGACCTCGACGGCGCGGGCCGTGCCGCGGCGCACCACCCAGCCCGCGTCGAGCGCACGCCGGAACAGCGCGGCGCCCAGGGCACCGGCCAGATGCGGACGGCGCTCCGTCCAGTCCAGGCAGGCGCGCAGCTGGGGGCGGCGGGAGCCGGGCGGGCGGAGGTCGTCGATGCCCATGGCCCGCAGCCAGGCCTTGCCTTCTTCGGAGAGCGAGGGGCCGTGGTCCAGGTCGAGCAGCGACCGCTCGGTCATCGCCTCGGTGATCGCCACGGCCACCGTGCCCGCGAGATGGTCGTAGCAGGAGCGGGCGTGCGCGAGGGCGCGGCGGCGGTTGGCATCCCGCAGCGAACGCACCGGGGCCGCCTTGAGCGGCGCGTGCGCGGCGAGCGATTCGATCATCTCGGCCGTGTCCGGTCCCGCGAGCCGCACGTAGCGGTGCCTGCCCTGCCGCGCATCCTTCAGCAGCCCGCCCGCGACGAGCTGGTGTAGATGCCCGGTGGCCGTGGACCGCGCGACCCCGGCATGCCGCGCCAGTTCGGTGGCGGTCCAGGCCCGCCCGTCCAGCAGCGCCAGGCATATGGCGGCGCGGGTACGGTCGGCGAGCAGGCCCGCGAGTCCCGCGAGCCCGGCGGCGGACACGCTCTCCGGGGCGGTCGAGGCCCCTGGGCGCGAGACGCGAGGGCCTGCACCGGCGGGCAGGGGGCTCGCGCCCAGGGGGCTGGCGCTGGGTGTCATACGCCGATTCTGCCCGCCGTACGGTTCGGTGGGCGCCGAACTGTTCCGTGCGGGCCGGCCGTGCGGCCCGGGTGGCGGTGAGCCCGCCGAGTGGGACGATGGCGAACGCGAGGCCGTCCGCGGCCAGGCCGTCGGGATCCGCCCCGGCGGCGCCGCGGGGTTCGCGCAGGGGGAGTCCATCCGGTTGGACGAGGAGCGGCACATGGACGCCATGGACGACACGCTGGGCCCCCACGGCTCGGAAGGCGCCGACACGGCGGACGGCACGGGCGCCACCGCTGGAGGCGACAGCATGCGCGGCGCGGACACTGCGGACGACGTGGACGGTACGGACTACTACGACCTCGGCTCCCACCGCCGCCCCGTGACCACCTCCGTCCCCCGGGCCCAGACCTGGTTCGACCGCGGGCTGGCGTGGTCGTACGCCTTCAACCACGAGGAGGCCGTGGCCTGCTTCGAGGCCGCCGCGGCCGCCGACCCCCGGTGCGCCATGGCCCATTGGGGCATCGCCTACGCGCTCGGCCCCAACTACAACAAACCCTGGGAACTCTTCGACGAACAGGACCTGGCGGCGACCGTCGCCCGCGCCCACGCCGCCGTCGAACGCGCCCACGAACTCGCTGCGGACGCGACCCCCGCCGAAGCCGCCCTCATCGAGGCCCTACGCGCCCGCTTCCCGCGGCCGGAGCCCGTCGCCGACTGCGCGGAGTGGAACGAGCCGTACGCCCGGCAGATGCGCGCCGCCCACGAAAGCGCCCCCGACGATGCCGACATCGCCGCCCTGTACGCGGACGCCCTGCTGAACCTCACCCCCTGGCAGCTCTGGGACCTGCGCACCGGTACGCCCGCCGAGGGCGCCCGCACCCTGGAGGCCAAGGCCGTCCTCGACCGCGCGCTCGCCACCGAGGCAGGGCACCGGCATCCCGGCGTCCTGCACCTGTACATCCACCTGATGGAGATGTCGCCCGCGCCCGAGGCGGCCCTGCCGGTCGCCGACCGCCTGCGCGGCCTCGTACCCGACGCCGGCCACCTCCACCACATGCCCTCGCACCTGGAGGTGCTCTGCGGCGACTACCGCCGCGTCGTCGCCGACAACACCGCCGCCGTCGCCGCCGACAGCACCTACCTGGCACGGGCCGGAGCGATGAACTTCTATACGCTCTACCGCTGCCACAACCACCACTTCCGGATCTACGGGGCGATGTTCCTCGGCCACTTCCAGGCCGCCCTCGAAGCAGCCGAGGGTCTGGAGGAGTGCATCCCGGAGGACTTGCTGCGGGTGCAGAGCCCGCCCATGGCCGACTGGCTCGAGGCCTTCGTCGCGATGCGCGTCCACGTGCTGATCCGCTTCGGCCGCTGGGCCGACATCCTGGCCCTGCCGCTGCCCGAGGACCCCCGGCTGTACAGCGTGACGACCGCGATGCTGCACTACGCCCGCGGCGTCGCGCTCTCCGCGAGCGGCCGCGTCACCGAGGCGGAGGAGGAACGCCGCCTGTTCCGTGCGGCCACCGCCCGCGTCCCTGCCTCCCGCTTGCTGTTCAACAACACCTGCGCCGACATCCTCGCCATCGCCTCCGCGATGCTCGACGGGGAGCTGGAGTACCGCAAGGGCGCCGTCGACGAGGCCTTCGCCGCCCTGGAGCGCGCGATCGACCTCGACGACAACCTTCCGTATGACGAGCCGTGGGGCTGGATGCAGCCCACCCGGCACGCGTACGGCGCCCTGCTCCTGGAGCAGGGCCGCGTCACCGAGGCCGAGGCCGTGTACCGGGCCGACCTCGGCTTCGACGACACCCTGCCCCGCCCACTGCAGCATCCCGGCAATGTCTGGTCCCTGCACGGGCTCCACGAATGCCTGGCACGCCAGGGCCGGACGGAAGAGGCGCAGGTCATCGCCCAGCCGCTGAAGATCGCCACCGCGCTGGCGGACGTCCCCATCGAGGCCTCCTGTTTCTGCCGGCTCGACACGGACAGCGGCTGCCACGACCCGCACCACTGAGACGCTCCTTCCGGGGCCGGCCGGGGTGCTCCCCCTGGACACCGAGCTCAAGCAGGCTGGCTGCCGCGCAAGGCGGCGGTCATGAGGGCGGAGCGCTGACGGCCGGATCGCGTACGCGCCGGTCACCCGCCCGCTAGTCCGCCCGCAAGCCCGCCCGCAAGCCCGCCCGTAAGTCCGCCCTCAAGCCCGCCCTCAAGGCTGGCCGGACGCCGCCGCCCCGGCAGGTGGCCCCGGGCTCCGGGTGACCGCATAATCCGCTTATGGCAGCTGCCGCCGACCCCGCCACCCTCCGCACCGGCAGCGCCGCAGGCCGCTGGGTGCTGCTGACCACCGTGCTCGGCTCCACGATGGTGCTCCTCGACTCGACCGTCGTGAACGTGGCGCTGCGGCGGATCGGTGAGGACCTCGACACGGATCTGGCCGCCCTGCAGTGGACGGTCAACGCGTACATGCTGGCGCTCGCCGGGCTGATCCTGCTCGGCGGGGCGCTCGGTGACCGGTACGGGCGACGGCGGGTGTTCGTCATCGGGGTGGTGTGGTTCGCCGCCGCCTCACTGCTGTGCGGTTTCGCGCCCAACGCCCAGGTGCTTGTGGCGGCGCGCGCCCTGCAGGGCGTGGGCGGTGCGCTGCTCACGCCCGGCTCGCTCGCGCTGATCCAGGCCTCGTTCCATCCCGACGACCGTTCCGCCGCGGTCGGCCTGTGGTCGGGGTTCGGCGGGGTGGGCGCGGCGGTCGGGCCGTTCCTCGGCGGATGGCTGGTCGACGGGCCGGGCTGGCGCTGGGTGTTCCTGCTGAACGTGCCCCTGGCCGCCGTCTGCGTGCCTGTCGCGCTGCGTCATGTCCCCGAGTCCAAGGACGGGCGGCAGGCGCAGGGGCGCTTCGACCTTCCGGGAGCGGCGCTCGGTGCCCTCGCCCTCGCCTTCCTCACGTACGCGCTGATCTCGGCGCCCGACGACGGCGCCTCCGCCGTGGTCATCGGATCTGCCGTCGCGGGTGTCGCCGCGGTCGTGGCGTTCCTGTACGTCGAGCGGCACAGCCGTGAACCGATGATGCCGCTGTCCGTCTTCGCCTCCCACCGGTTCAGCTCCGTCAATGTGGTGACGCTGTGTGTGTACGGGGCCTTCGGCGGCTTCTTCTTCCTCGCCGCGCTCCAGCTCCAGGTCGTCTCGGGCTACTCGGCCCTGGGCGCGGGCACGGCACTGTTGCCGACCACGATCCTGATGCTGCTCTTCTCCGCCCGCTCGGGCGCGATCGGCCAGCGGATCGGGCCACGGATCCCCCTCACGCTCGGCCCGCTGCTGTGCGCGGCGGGCATGCTCCTGATGATGCGGGCGGGTCCCGGCGCCTCGTACGCACTCGATGTGCTGCCGGCCGTCATCGTGCTCGGCCTGGGCATGGTGACGCTGGTCGCTCCGCTGACCGCGACCGTGCTGGCCTCGGTGGACCAGTCGCGGGCGGGTCTCGCGAGCGGGATCAACAACGCGGCGGCCCGGGCAGCCGGCCTGGTCGCGGTGGCCGCGCTGCCGCTGCTCGTGGGGATGGGCCCCGAGGCGTACCGTTCGGCGGTCGAGTTCGACACCGCCTTCCGGCGGGCGATGCCGCTGTGTGCGGCGCTGCTTGCGGCCGGTGCGCTGCTCGCGTGGCTGACGCTCCGCGCTCCGGTGCCGGTGAAGGGCGGGCCGGAGCCCTGCCATCCGGAGTGCCAGACGTACTGCGTGGTGGACGCGCCACCGCTGGAGAGCGGGAGTGCGGCCTCGACGGAGGACGGAGGCACCCCGCCGGCGGACGGCGGACCTGCGCGGGGCGAGGGCGCCGACACCGGCTGACGACGGCTGACGACGGCTGACGCGAGGGTCGTGGCGGCGGCTGGACGGCCGCAACGGCGTGAAGCGCCCGGCCTTACGGCGCGGTGGGCTCCTGGGGGCGGCCGCGGCTCAGGGTTTGGTCTCCGCCCGCCCGTGGCCATGGACTCCTCGGCCCGCACCCCCCACCCTGACCCCCATGGATTCCGGCCTGGTCACCATCCTCGTTCCCGTCGTGCTCGCGCTGATCATGTTCGGGCTCGGGATGAGCCTGGGCATCGGGGACTTCCGGCGGGTGCGGGAGTATCCGCGCGTGGTGCTCGCGGCGCTCGGATGCCAGCTGGTCGTGCTGCCCGCGGCCTGCTTCGGGCTCATCCACGCTTTCGGGCTCGCGGCCGCTCCCGCGATCGGCATGATGCTGCTCGCCGCCTCGCCCGGCGGGACCATGGCGAATCTGTACAGCCATCTCTTCGGCGGGGATGTCGCGCTCAACATCACGCTCACCGCGATCAATTCGGTGCTTGCCGTGTTCACCCTTCCTCTCGTGGTGAATCTGGCGGTCGGCTACTGGGACACGGCGGGCGAGGACGGGACGGTCGGGCTGCAGTTCGGCAAGACGCTGCAGGTGTTCGCCCTGGTGCTGATCCCGGTCGCCGTGGGCATGGTGGTGCGTGCCCGGCGGCCCGGCTTCGCCGAGCGCGCCGAGCGGCCCGTCAAGGCGCTCTGCCTGGTGATCCTGGCCGGTGTGATCGTCGCCGCCTTCCTCGCCGAGCGGAACAACGTGGGGGAGTACCTGGCCGAAGTCGGCCTCATCGCCCTCGTGTTCAGCTGCATCTCACTCGGGACCGGTTACCTCGCCGCCCGACTGGTCGGTGCCGCGCATACGCAGGGCGTCGCCGCCTGCATGGAGATCGGGATGCACAACACCTCCCTCTCCCTGACCATTGCGATGAGCCCCTCGCTGCTCGACAGCACGGAGATCGCCGTGCCCAGTGCCGTGTACGCGATCCTGATCTACTTCACGGCAGGAGCGGCCGGCTTGCTGCTCAGGCGCTTCGGGGCGGGACAGCGGACAGGGGAGGGCCGGTCGCGGCCCGGCGCCGTCGAGCAGGGCGCCGGCCACGAGGACGGGCAGGCCGCCGGGCGCGGCGGCGCGTGACGGGCCGGCTCAGACCAAGCGCCGTATCTCGCCCCGTACACGGTAGAAGCCGCCTGACGCGGGGTGCAGCGCGTCGACCACATAGCGGGCGCCGGGCTGGCGTATACCGCGCGGGAACTGCACGTTCCACGAGGGCTCATAGCCGTCCGTGAGCACATGGACGCGCAGCCGCGAGCCTTCCTGGACGCACTCGACCACCACACCGTCGGCGGGCGCCGCCGACACCGTGTGCACCTCGGCTACCGTGGTCGCCGGGGTGTACGTGGGCGTCGCCGCGGAGTACTTGACGTCCACGGCGGCCGGGACGGAACCGGACTCGGCCGCGCTGATCGCCGAAGGCGAGGCGTCCACGCAGACGAGGGAGCCGTCCGTGGTCACCATGTACAGCTTCTCGTCCAGATACTGCATGGACAGCGCCGAACCGTTGCCGGTGCGCAGCTTCCACAGACGGGTGCCGTCGGCGGTGAAGCAGTACACGGAGGAGGAGCTGTCACCGGCGAAGACATGGCGGCCGTCCGGGGACGTGGCGCACGAGTAGACCGGAGCATCGCACCGGTAGGTCGCCTCGATCAGCCCCGTGGTCTTCGACAGCCGCTGCACGGTGTGGCGGGCCGTCCCCGCGTACACCGAACTGTCCTCCTGCCAGCCGAAGAGCACCCCGCCCTGAGTGCGGGTGTGCCACAACTCGCCGCTGCCGTCCGGCGCATAGGCCGTCACGCCGTCCTGGTGGCCGTGGTAGACAGCCTGCTCGTCGGCGCGGACCATCCAGGCGTGCTGTCCGGTGGACCTGCGCGACCACTGGTACTCGTCCTCGTGGTCGATCACGGTCAGGCCGCCGTCGCGGTCGGCGACATCGAGGACGCCCTCGTGGATGTCGAGCCAGAAGATGTCCACGTCATGGGCGATGTCGTAGGCGGCGAACGGGAGCTTCGAGGAGAGGTCGTAGACCTTGCCGTCGTCACAGCCCGCATAGATCCAGAAGTCGTCCGCGACCAGGCACTTGACGCCGTCCGGCAGCGCATAGCGGGCGAGTACCTCGCCGCTGTGGCTCAGGGTGTACACATCGCCCGACTGGTTGCCCACCCAGCAGCGGTCCTCGTCGACATGGATACCGAAGGCCGCGGAACCGGTGCGGAAGCGCCACAGGACCGGGGCCACGCTGCGGGCGCTCGACGGCGCCGAGGTGACCTGACGGCGCGTCACCGGGCGCGGGGAGCGCTGCCCCTGGACCGCCGGTGCGTACCCCTTGCGCACCTTCTCGCCGATCTTCTTCGCCGCGGCGGCCTGTGCCTTGGCCGCCGTCGGGAAGGAGGACGTCTGCTGCTGGCCGGCCGCGCCGATCCGTCCGTAGCGCACCGAGACGACTGTCCCCTCCACGGTCACCTCGTAGAACTTGTGCGCGCCGCCGCCCTCCTGGGACAGCTCCAGATACGTATGCGTACGCTCCCCCTGCGCCATGCCACACCTCTCCCCGGGTCGGGGGCCCGGCGCCCCTCCGGCGCTCGCGACCACTGGAAAAGACGGTACGGGGCACCACTGACAATCGAGGGATCAGCCGGTCCTACGCCTCGGCGGGCCGCATCCACACCGGTACCGTCCGGGTGATCCGGCACAGCGTCAGATACAGCGGAATCGGCGGCGTGTACGGGGCGTCATGCCCCGGATGGTGGATCAGCCGTGCCCCGCTCGCCGTCTGCGGCACCAGCGCGTGCGGTGCGTAGCGCACCGGTTCGGGCCAGTCCAGGGACTGCTGGGAGTGCGAGGGCACGATCCACCACCACTGTTCCCCGGTGACGTACACACAGCCGATCCGGGACATCCGGCTCATGGCCTGCCGGCCGAGCTCCGCGGGCATGCCCACGGCGTCGCAGCCCAGTTGGGTGCGCATCCCGTCGGGCAGTTCCAGCGGGATGTCACTGAGGCGGCGGGCGAGTGCGGTGAGTCGGTCCAGGGTCATCGCGCGCATGCTCAGCCCACCTCGGAAGCCGCGGTACGGGGCAGATCGGCCCAGACCTCGAGCCCGAGGCCTGCTTCCTGGGTACCCCACGAACGGCATATCGCCTGCACCAGGAGCAGTCCGCGCCCATGGTCCTCGCCGGCGTCCCGCGCGGGGTGGGGTGCGGGGCGGTCCGGGCCGCAGCCCTCGTCCAGGACCGATATCCGCAGCAGGTCTGCTGCGTTGTCGTCCAGCAGCTCGCAGACGATGCGGCGGCTCGCGGTGTGCACCACGGCGTTGGTGACGAGTTCGGACACGACAAGAGCGGCCAGGTCACGGGTCTCCTCGCACAGCGCCCAGCCGGTCAGGCGCTCACGTGTCATCCGTCTGGCGTACGGCACGGCCTCGACGCCCGAGACGAGCTCGAAACGGCAACGTCGGCCGAGGTCCGGTTGTACTGATGCGTTACCGAGGGCCACGGCCGGTTCCTAACGGGGCGGTGGGGGGTTCCCCGCTCTGGGGGCAACTCCCGGATGAAGCCTGGGGGAGGAGTTGTGAGTTTGGAGTGGGGGCTCCCCTGCTCGAACTCGGTTGAGAGCTTGGGGACTGGTTCACAGATGCCACTATCTCCCCGCCGTGAACACTTGGCAAGACGCACTCTGAAAAATGCACAGTGTGCTGTTGCACCTTGGAGGGTCATGGCACACTGCTCGGACCGGTCGCGGCGGCCACTGTGTGTAACGGTGAACCGGCCGCGCTACAGAACGACCCGAGCGAGGTAGACGTGAGCGAACCGCGGTCCGCTCCCACCGTGGGCCAGGTCGTCCTGGGCAAACGCCTCCAGGAGCTGCGCGAGAACGCGGGGCTCAAGCGTGAGGAGGCGGCCCGGGTCCTACGCGTCGCGCCCGCCACGGTGCGGCGGATGGAGATGGCCGAGGTCGCCTTCAAGATCCCGTACGTACAACTGCTGCTGAACGCGTACGGGGCCGATCCGGTCGAGACCGAGTCCTTCGTCGAGCTCGCCGAGGAGGCCAACAAGCCCGGCTGGTGGCAGCGGTACCACGACATCCTGCCGAGCTGGTTCTCCATGCACGTCAGCCTGGAGGGCGCGGCCAGCCTGCTGCGCTCCTACGAACCGCACTTCGTCCCCGGCCTGCTGCAGACCGAGGGCTACGCCCGCGAGGTTCTGCGGGCCGGCTCGATCGGCACCATGGGAGAAGAGGAGATCGAGCGGCATGTGGCGCTGCGGATGCAGCGTCAGGAACTGCTCGGCAGGGAGGAGCCGCCCCGCCTCTGGGTGATCATGGACGAGACCGTGCTGCGCCGAACCGTGGGCAGTGCTGAGGTGATGCGCGGGCAGCTCGACCGGCTCATCGAGGCCACCCAGTCACCCCATGTGACCCTGCAGATCGCGGAGTTCTCCGCGGGACCGCACCCCGGGACGTACGGACCCTTCGTGCTGTTCCGCTTCGCGGTGCCCGAGCTGCAGGACATGGTCTACGCCGAATATCTGACCGGCGCCGTCTATCTGGACCGCCGCGCCGAGGTCGTCTCGTACCTCGAGGCGATGGACAAGATGGCCGCACTGGCCGCCTCGGCACACCGCACGAAGGAGATTCTCAAGGATCTCCGCAAGGAGCTCTGATGGATCAGCTGTCCGCGAACGGGGGCCGGATGGATTCCAAGGGGACCATGATCAGCGAGGACGAAGCCATCTACAACGGGATGCCCGCACGTGAACTCGGCTCCGAGGGCTGGCTGAAGCCCTGGAGCGGAGGCAACGGGGGCAACTGCGTCGAGGCGATGAAACTCGCCGACGGGCGCATAGCGGTACGGCAGTCGGCGGATCCCGACGGCCCCGCGCTCATCTACACGCTGGGTGAGATCCACGCGTTCATCGAGGGCGCGAAGTCGGGACAGGCGGACTTTCTGCTGTCATGATCACGGGTACATGCATGAGCATGGGCACCATGGGGCTCAACTCTCTCATCCACCACGGGACTTGGAGCGTCTTATGAGCGGGCAAGAGGCGGCGGACGGGCGGGCCGCTGTGAAGATCGACACCAGCAAGCCGCACCCGGCCCGGATGTACGACTGGTTCCTGGGCGGCAAGGACAACTATCCCGTCGACGAGGAGATGGCCGCCCAGCTGCTCAAGATCGAACCGCGCGGCCGGGAACTCGCCCGGGTCAACCGCGCCTTCATGCACCGCGCGGTCCGCTGGCTCGCCGGTCAGGGGATACGTCAGTACCTGGACATCGGTACCGGCATCCCCACCGAGCCCAACCTCCACCAGATCGCACAGCAGGCGGCCCCGGAATCCCGCGTCGTCTACTGCGACAACGACCCCATCGTGCTCGCACACGCCGAGGCGCTGCTGCGCTCCACGCCCGAAGGCGTGACCGAGTACATTCAGGCCGACGCCCGGCACCCCGAGGTCATCCTCGAACACGCGGGCAAGTTCCTGGACTTCGACAAGCCCATCGCGCTGTCGATGCTCGCCCTCCTCCACTTCATCTCCGACGAGGACGGTGCGTACGAGCTCGTGGACCGGCTCGTCGAGCAGCTCGCCCCCGGCAGCTATGTCGTCCTGTCCCAGACCACCGGCGATTTCAACCCGGGCGGCGCGGATGCGGCGATGGAGGTGTACAAGGCGCGCGGTCTCGTCCTCGCGCTGCGTACGCGCGCGCAGGTCGAGCGTTTCTTCCACGGCCTGGAGATCGTGGAGCCCGGCGTCTCGCTGACCGCCGAATGGCACCCCGAGCTCGGCGAGCCGGTCCCGGTCACCGGCGACGAGCCGATCCCCGGGTACGCGGTCGTCGCGCGCAAGCCGTAGGCCCAGCGCGCAAGCCGTAGGCCCAGCGCGCAAGCCGTGAGGTCCAAGGGGTGCGGCGGATCATGCCATCGCGCCGGCGGCATGATTCGCCGGACCCCTTACATGTCAGGGGTGCCGCGCACCTGCCGGGTGACCGTATCGGCGATCGCCCGGCTGAAGCGCAGCACGCCCGGTGAGCGCTTCGCGCACGGCTTCGGCGTCTTGGTCGTCGGGGCCAGACAGAAGTGCAGGTAGTCGTCATCGCGGTGCAGCTGTGCGCGGCCGCCGTCGGTGCAGTAAGGGGGGTGCTCGCGCTCGTAGCGGGTGCACGGCAGCCACTGCACATGGGCATAGCGGCCGCCGGGCCCGCTCACCGCTGCCCCCGCGTCTGCGGTGATGTCGCCGCGTGCGGCGGCCTGCTTCCGGTACAGAGCGTTGATCCGCCGGATGCGGTCCGGGGACATCGGATCTGGGCCCTGCAGCACCCAGACGAGCGTGGGGCGCTCGATCCCCACGTCCTTGGCGGCCCGTTCGATCTCGGTGGTCAGGGCGCGGGCGTCGGCGGCATGGCGCTCGTAGTAGGCCGCGGAGCCCTGCGCGATGCTGCCCATGCAGGGCGTGTAGCCCCAGGAGTTGCCCCAGAACTGCAGGATCACCACGGTCGGCTTCACCTCGCGCACGAGCGCGGCCGCCTTGTGCTGCGGCGGGACCAGGGAACGGTCCTCTCCGCGCTCCAGATAGTCACAGAGTGTGGTGCCCGAGTACGGGGCATTGCGCAGACTCGCGGTGTCCTCGAGCAAACCGGCCAGGACCTCCTGGTTCTCCATGGCCAGTGAGTCGCCCAGGTAGAGGGCGGGTACCGGGGCCTCGGAGGCGGCTTCGGAACCGGCGCCGGACCTGCCCGCGTCCTTAGGCCCGTCCGCGTCCTCGGGTACGGGACTTGCGTCGGAGGTACGGGAAGCAGGCGCCGTGGGCCGCGCGGCGGCCCCTGACGGGTCGGAGGTGACGAGCAGCCGCCAGCCGAGCACGGCGACGGCGAGAACGCCGAGCACCGTGACGGCCACGGCCCAGCTCGTGGAGCGCTGGCCGGCCATGGGACTCCCTGAGGCGTCGAGTGGGGGACGCACCACGGTGGCGGGTTCACGCCCAGAGGTCCAGAGGCAGTGGGTGGCCGATTGCGGCGATCTTGGCCGGACAGCGCGCCGCCCTGCCGACGGAACACGTCCAGGGCAGCGCCGATCCGCGGCCGACCAAGGGCTCAGGCGGCGAGCGCCAGCACCATCGCCGCGCAGCCCGCGAGCGCCGCTCCGGCGCGTACGTGGTTCCAGGCGGTCCACTCGGAGACGTACCGCTGCCACGGCTCGGCGCTCTCCGCGGATTCCGGGTCGAGCTTCTCCAGGGCTGCGTTGCGTGGAACATTGGCCGCCGCAGTCACCCCGAAGCAGCCCACCAGGTACAGCACACAGCCGGTCAGCAGCTCCCAGGCGCCGCCGTCCGGCCATCTCACCAGCGTCATCACGGCCAGTACGGCACTCAGCAGTGTGGTGCCCATGAAAACCCCGAGGAACACCGGGTTGAGGATCAGCGTATTGAGCTTCTGCATCGTGATCAGGCCCTGTTTCCAGGGCAGTGCCCCGAGTGTCCTCATCACCGAGGCGGAGAAGGCGAAGAAGACGCCGGCCATCACGCCGCTGCCGAGCGCCGCCACCAGGGTCAGCGCGAAGTACGGTCCGTCGATCATGACAACTCCCTTGGGAACGAAGAGGGGTTGGCGCCACGGCCCGCAGCCCGGAGAGCGTGCGGTGACGGGCCCGATCCTGCTGGCCGACGGCCGCCACCACAAGTGAAATCCCCACGCCCGCTCCCGGACCATCGACCGGCCGCGCAGCCGCATGCGCGAGCGTCTCCCGGCCGGGCACCCACTCCGGATCCCGATCACACTCCGTAGCCGCCCGTCTCCCCGCAGGTGCGGCATCCGTGTGCCGGGACGAGAATGAGTCCGCCGGACCCTGCGGTGTCACCCGCACCGCGCCGGCCGGTCGGAAACCGGGAGGTATCCCATGACCACCGCCGCAGACATCATGCACCCCGGGGCCCAGTGGATCCCCGCCCACGAAACCCTGGACCGCGCCGCACAGCTGATGCGCACGCTCAATGTCGGCGCACTGCCGATCAGTGACGAGAACGAACGGCTCTGCGGGATTCTCACCGACCGCGACATCGTCGTCGGCTGCGTGGCCATGGGGCACGACCCGTCGAAGATCACCTGCGGCGAGATGGCCAAGGGCACCCCGCGCTGGGTGGAGGCGGGCGCCGACGTCGGTGAGGTGCTCGACGAGATGCAGAGCCACCAGATCCGGCGGCTCCCTGTGATCGACAACAAGCGGCTCGTCGGGATGATCAGCGAGGCCGACCTCGCCAAGCATCTCTCCGAGGACCAGATCGCCACCTGGGTGGAGAGCGTCTACGCCACGAGCTGAGGAGCCGTGGGCACAGGCTGCTGACTCCGCCATTCCGTACAGAAGTTGAGGTCCGCCCCGTACCGGTGTCCGCTCCAGGGCGGCTGGAGAGTCCGTCTGCCGGGACGGGGCAGGGCTGAGTCCGAGCGGCATGTTCCGCGGGTGCGGCGCGAAAATGTTCTTCATGTCTTGATGCACCGCCCGGAGTAAGCGGGTTCCGCATCCGGCGGGAAATCTCCGGTGGGAATTCTCCGGCGCAACTTCGCGGCGTGAGGTCACCGGCGCAAAACTTCCGTCCGCACCGCCCTTCATGAACACTCCCAGAACCGCACAACTGGGATGATCGGCCGCATGACGCGAACCGACGGCTATCTCCTCGACAACCGCCAGACCGAGGCCGGACAGCGTTTCCAAGCGCTTTCGGCGCTGTTCGACCCCGCCACCTTCCGGCATCTCGAACGCCTGGGTGCCGGCCCCGGCGGACGCGTCTGGGAAGTGGGCGCGGGCGGCACCTCCGTGATCGCCTGGCTGGCCAGGAAGGTCGGCCCGACCGGGCGCGTGCTCGCCACCGATATCGATACTTCCTGGGCGGCCGGCGCGGCACGCTCCCCGGTCCAGGTGCTGCGCCACGACGTGGGGACCGAGGAACCACCGGGGGACGGCTTCGACCTGGTGCATGCACGCCTGGTCCTGGTCCATCTGCCGGACCGGGAGCGCGCGTTGCGTTCCATGGTCCGGGCGCTGCGGCCGGGCGGCAGACTGCTCGTCGAGGACGCGGATCCCGCGCTGCAGCCACTCGTCTGCCCCGAGGACCGCGGCCCGGAGCAGCAGCTGGCCAACCGGCTGCGGCACGGCTTCCGCGCACTGCTCGCCGACCGCGGCGCCGATCTCTCGTACGGCCGCAGACTGCCCCGGCTGCTGCGTGAGGCCGGGCTGGCCGAGGTCGAGGCGGATGCCTTCTTCCCGGTCTCCTCTCCGGACTGCGCCGCGCTCGAGCTCGCCACGGTGCGGCAGGTACGGGAGAGGCTTGTCGCGGCCGGATACGCCACGGACGAGGAGATCGACCGGCACGTCGCCAACGTAGAGACCGGTTCGATGGATCTGGCGACCGCGCCGATGATTTCAGCCTGGGGCCGCAAGGCCTGAGTCCCGCCGCGGGGTGCGGGCCGATGCTCCCGTACCCCGCGGGGTACGGGAGCATCGGCCCGCACCCCTCACCTCCCGGGCGGCCGCCCGCCGACCCGCCCCACCGCGAGCGCACCCGCCCGGCACCCCTCGGCCGCGGCCTCGCGCTCGTCCGCGCCGGAGAGCCAGGCCGCGAGAAACGCCCCGGTGAAGGCGTCACCGGCCCCCGTCGTGTCCACCGCATCGGCCTCGGTAGCCGGCACTTCGCCGGTCACCGCGCCCGCGCGGCACACCAGCGCGCCCTTCGCGCCCTGCTTGGCCACGACCAGCGGGTAGTGCCGGCTCAACAGCCCGGCCGCAGCCGGGAGATCCGCGCAGCCGCTGAGCAGCAGCGCCTCATCGCGGCTCGGCAGCAGGACGTCCACACCCTCCGTCGCCTCCAGGAACCGGTCGACGCCACTCTCCTTCAGAAACCCCGCCGAGGCCGGATCCACGCTCACCGTCACTCCGCGGGCCCGCGCGGTACGCATCGCCGCGACGGCCGTGTCTCTGCTCGGCGTTCCGAAGAGGAGGTAGCCGGAGACATGGAGGTGGGCGATCCGGTCGAACAGCCCGGGGGAGAGGTCCGCGGCCCGCAGCCGCAGCACCGCCCCGCTGTCCGTGAGGAACGACCGCTCCGCCGCCGCGGCCCCGTCGACCAGGCAGATCACCGTGCCGGTGGGTGCTTGCTCGTCAACAGTGAGATGCGCCCGTACGCCTGCGGCGGCCAGCTCCCTGAGGTGCCAGTCGGCGGAGTCCGCACCGACCCGTCCCGCGAGCCGCACCTCGCGACAGCCCTGGTACGCCGCCCAGCAGGCCACGTTGGCGCCCGCGCCGCCGGGGGCCAGACGGATCTCGGCCGTCGTGTCGGTGCCCGCCGCCAACGGCGCACGGTGACGTGCCACCACATCGGTGACCACGTCCCCGAGCACGAGCAACCCCTGGCCGTCGCCGTTCCCTCCCTCCGTGCCGAGGGCGCCGTCCGCGCCGACGGTTCGGTCCGAGCCATCGGCCCCGTCCGCGCCGACGGCCGCCTCCGCGCGCCTGCCCGCTCCCGCTCCCTCCGTCACGCCCACGCCGAAGCGATCCGTGCGGCGAGCCGTACGTTCCCGCGTACGGCGGCCAGATTGGCCTGCAGCGAAGCCCCCTCGGTGCGCCGCACCAGGAAGTCCAGCAGGAACGGCGTGACCGCCTGGCCCGTCACCCCCTGCTCGTCACAGGCCCGCAGTGCCTCGTCCAGAACCCGCGTATGGAGCCGGGGGTCGAGCTGCTCCTCCATCGGGACGGGGTTCGCGACGATCAGCGCCGCGTCCGCACCGCCCAGTTCGTCCTGGGCGCGCAGGACCGAGGCGACCTCCGCGGGGGAGTACAGCGACCAGTCCACGGGCTCTCCGGAGTCCGCCACGTAGAACCCGGGGAACCGGTCCGTCCGGTAGCCCGCCACGGAGATCCCCAGCGTCTCCAGGCGCTGCAGCGTCGCCGGGACATCGAGGATCGACTTGACCCCCGCGCAGACGACCGCGATCCGCGTCCGCGCGAGCAGCCCCAGGTCTGCCGATTCGTCCTGCGTGGCGGTCCACCGCCGGTGCACCCCGCCCAGTCCACCGGTCGCGAAGATCCGGATGCCGGCGCGCGCCGCGAGAAACGCCGTACCGGACACGGTCGTCGCGCCCGTGGTGCCGGTGGCCAGCGCGAACGGCAGATCGCGGCTGCCCAGCTTCCGTACAGAATCACCGGCCGCGATCCGCTCCAGCTGCTTCTTGTCGAGGCCGACCCGCGCCTGTCCGTCGATCACGGCGATCGTGGCCGGAACGGCCCCTTCGTCCCGTACCGACTGTTCGAATTCCAGGGCCATTTCGAAATTGGCCGGCCGCGGCAGCCCATGCGCGATGATCGTCGACTCGAGGGCCACCACAGGACGCCGCGCGGCCATCGCGTCCCGTACCTCAGCGGAAACCACCAGCACGCGCATGTCTCCCCTCATCGGGAACTCCCGTCGTATCCCTTCATCCTTGGCGGGAAGGACCGCCCGCCAAACCGCCCGCCGGTCATACGAACGCGGGCCCGCGCGCCCGGCCGATGTCCCGGCCCGTGCACAAGGCGGAGTCTGCTGTCAGGGAGCGCTGTGGCAAGGGGCTGCGGGCAGGCAACCCGCGCCCGAGCGGCGGAAAGGACCTGCCCGCCGTCGGCGCGGGCGCACAGGGCCTCTAGAGTGACCGGCCATGACGACTGATCTTGACGAGGCCGCCGCCTCCGTACCCGGTTCCTTCGCCGTGCACATCCCGGACGCCGAGCTCGAACCCGAACCGCTCGACCCCGCCCAGATCGTGTCGGGCGCGCCCGAGGTGACCGGCAAGGTCCTCTGGGAGTCCCCGGACGGCAAGCAGCTGCGCGGCATCTGGCAGATCACGCCGGGCGTCGTCACCGATACGGAGGCGAACGAGCTGTTCGTGGTGGTGAGCGGACGGGCGACCGTGGCCGTCGAGGGCGGCGACGTGCTGGAGCTCGGGCCGGGGGTGGCGGCGGTGCTGCGTGAAGGCGACCGTACGACCTGGACGGTGCACGAGACGCTGCGCAAGGCGTATCACATCAGCCTCTGATCGCATCAGCCTCTGATCACATCGACCGTGCGGTCCGCGTCAACCGTCGAGTCGCCCGGCGTCCGGTCACTCCCCTGCGCCCGGCGCGTCCTTGGCGGCGGGCACATCCTCGGCGAGTACGGAACGGTCGGACCTCGTACGCGCGGATGCGGCGCCCTCTGCTGCGGCGCCGGCCGACGCAGGACCGGCCGCTGCAAGCTCGGCCGGACGCGCCCGTCGCGGTGTGAGGAGGGCGAGCGCCGCCAACGGCAGCAGCAGGGCGGCGGCGACCAGGTTGAGCCAGCCGTAGCTCGCCTGCGCGACGATCAGTCCGGCCAGGGCGCCACCGATGCCCGCTGCCGCGTTCATCGTCAGATCGGACAGGCCCTGGGCGGCGGCGCGGGCGGGCTGGGGCACGGAGTCGGTGAGCAGGGCGGAACCGGAGACGAGCCCCGCCGACCAGCCGAGGCCGAGGACGAAGAGACCGATCGCCGTCTGCGTGTGGTTCGGGCCCGCGGTACCGGCGAGCAGGGCCGCGAGGGCGAGCAGCGAGATTCCGAGCGAGATGACGGCGAGGCTGCCGAAGCGGTCCGAGAGGCGGCCCATGACCGGCGAGAACGCGTACATCCCGGCGATGTGACCGCTGATCACCAGGCCGATCAGCTCGATGTCGGCGCCATGGTGCCCGAGGTCCACCGGGGTCATCGACATGATCGAGACCATCGCGGTGTGCGAGACGGCGACGGTCACCAGCGCGAGCCGGGCGCGTGGTGACGCCGCCACGGCGGCCAGCCCGGCGCGCAGCGAGCGGCTCTGCGGTGAGCCCTCCGCCTCCGGTTCGAGCGCGCGGGCGGTGAGCAGCGGATCGGGCCGCAGGAGTACGGCGACGAGCACGGCCGCGATGACGAACACCCCCGCGGCCCACAGGAACGGGCCCGAGGCCTCGGGTATCCCGAGCGCCCGGATGCTGCGGCCCGCGGGCGCCGCGATGTTGGGCCCGAGCACGGCGCCGATCGTCGTCGCCCAGACCACGTTGGAGATCGCCCGTGCCCGGTGCTGCGGCTCGGCGAGGTCGGCGGCCGCGAAGCGGGCCTGCAGGTTGGCGGAGGACGCGGCCCCGAAGCCCGCCATACCGGCGAGCAGCAGCGGGAAGCTGCCGATCGCCGCCGCGAGCACGACGATGCCGGCGCCCAGCGCGCCGATCACGTAGGCGAGGACCAGCCCGGCCCGCCGCCCGCGCCGGGTCATCAGCGCGGCCAGCGGCATCGACAGGATCGCGGTGCCGGCCACGGTCGCGGTCGGAGCGAGCCCGGAGAGCGCCTCGGTTCCGCTGACCTCCTTGGCGAGCACGGCAGCGAGCGCGATGCCGGTGGCGACCCCGAGCCCGCCGAGGATCTGGCTTGCGACGAGCACGACGGTGGTCCGTCGGCGCAGCGCGGGCAGTTCGTCGGGGGCCGGGGGTATGTGCGACGAGTCGATGGTGGTCACCGGCGCAGTGTGCCAGGTGCGGGGAGCACCGCGCTGCCCGGCTTCGGCGCCGTTCAGAACAGCGGCTGGGGCAGTACGCCCTCCAGCGCGAGCAGTTTCCGCTTGGTCTCCAGGCCTCCGCCGAAGCCGCCGATCCCCCCGTCACTCTCCACGACCCGGTGGCAGGGCACCACCACGGGCAGTGGATTGGCTCCCATCGCCATGCCCACCGCCTGTGCGGCGCCCGGCTGCCCGACCCGGCGGGCCAGCTCCCCGTAGCCGACGACCGCTCCGTACGGCACTCCCGCGAACAGCTCGCGCAGCACCTGACGGTTGAAGCCGCCGATGAGCGTCCAGTCCAGATCGAGCGTGAACGCGCGCAGCTCCCCGGCGAAGTACGCCCGGAGCTGACGTATGGGTTCAGCAAGGCGCGGCGAGCCGGGTGACTCGACGGCCGCGCCCCCGAAGCGCGCCTCCAGGCCGGCCACGGCCTTCCCGCGCACGGCCTCGCGCGCATGGAAGACCACATTGACCAGGCCTTTGTCCGTGGCGGCGAGGAGCAGCGGCCCGATGTCGCTGCCGACGACCGCCCACTCGACGGCGGCGGGCCCGCCGCCCGCGGTCCGCGTGGCCTGTTCTTCGGTGTTCCCCTCGATGTTCACGCTGCCAACGGTACGGCGGGCCACTGACAACGACGCCCGGGACGGCCGCGCCGCGGCCCGGTCCCTGAGGCAGCGGCAGGCCGGTCACTCAGTCGCGTACCGCGTCCCGTACGACATCGGGCCGGTTGGTGATGATGCCGTCCACCCCGTAGCCGGCCACGCGCTGCGCGTTTGCCCGGTCGTCGACCGTCCAGGTGAAGACCTCCAGCGGCCTGCCGTGCGGACCGCGCTGTGCGTGCACGGCGGCGACGTAGTCGGCGGAGATGCTCCGGTGGCTGGGGTTGATCTGGTCCGCGAACTCGGCGTACGCGGGCAGCTCGGCCACCGCAGGTGTGCCCAGGAACGCGGTTCTGAGGTCCGGGCGCTGCGCGTGGACGGACCGCACGGCGTCCGCGTCGAAGCTCTGGATCACCAGCTTGTTCCTGACGTGCCCCGGGTCGAGCCAGCCGGTCTTCCGCAGGACGCGCAGCGTGTCGCGTTCGATCCCCGGGTAGAGCTCCGGCTTCTTGAGCTCCAGGACGAGCCGCTGGTCATGGCGCTCGACACGGTTCATGTACTGCTCGAGCGTCGGCACGCGCTCGCCCTTGAACTTCGCGTCGAACCAGCTGCCCGCGTCGAGCCGGGCGATCTCCGCGGCGGTGAAGTCCGCGACCTTCCACGGCGCACGGCCGGGGAAGACCTGCTCGACATTCGTGGTCCGCGCCAGACTCGCATCGTGCATGATCACGAGCTCGCCGTCCTTCGTGCGCTGGACGTCGTTCTCGACCCAGGTGAAGCCGAGCTCCCGTGCCTTGTCGACTGCGGCGAGGGTGTTCTCGGGAGCGTACGCCGAGGCGCCGCGATGGGAGACGATCACCGGCGAACCGGTCCTGGCGGCGGGCGCCTCGGGCGCGGCGGCCGGTGCCGGGGCGATGGACAGGGCGAGCATTCCGGCGCCGATGACGGCGGCGGTGGCGGTGGGTGCGTACACCAGGACCCCTCACGTCGTGCGAGCGAAGACCGACCGAGCGTGACAGGGTCGCGGCAACGGAGGGCAGGTGCGTGATGGCCGCGAGTTGAACAGGACCCGCACGGCTGTCCCTGTTCAGGACCCGCACGGCTGTCCCTGCCGGGACCCGCACGGCTGCCCTCGCCGGGACCCGCACGGCTGTCCCTGCCGGGACCCGCACGGTTGCCCTCGCCGGGACCCACACGGCTGCCCCGTCACGGCTGCTCGATGCGGCCGCACAGGGAGCGGGCACAGGTTCTTCACCTGTTCGGCACACGATGTATCCGCCATCGGCGAAGCCCATGATTTTTTGCCGGAGAATCACCGCAGAATCATTCATGCGCTCCGCCCGGCGCCTTAACCTCTGCTCAGCACCGGCCATGACCGGCCGTGCGGTGGGGTGCGGGGGCGCCCCGGGTCACCAAAAGGGGCGGAAGGGTCATCCCACCATGCAGGGCACCGTCGACGGATTCAGTTACGGGTTGGTCACTCCGATCGCCGCGTACGTCATGGCCTGTGTCGGCGGAGCCCTCGGGCTGCGCTGCACGGCGCGTTCGCTCGTGGTGGGCAACTCCTGGCGCGCGGGCTGGCTGGCGCTCGGCTCCGCGGCCATCGGCTCCGGCATCTGGACCATGCACTTCATCGCGATGATGGGCTTCTCGGTCAAGGAGGCTCCCATCACCTACGAGCCCTCGCTGACCTTCGCGAGCCTCGGCGTCGCGATCGTGATGGTGGGTGTCGGCGTGTTCATCGTGGGCTACAAGGGGCCGACGATGATGGCCCTGTTCACCGGCGGCACCATCACGGGCCTCGGGGTCGCGTCCATGCACTACCTGGGCATGGCCGCCATGCGGCTGCGCGGGACCCTCGCCTACGACACGTTCACGGTGGGCCTCTCCGTCGTCATCGCCGTGGTCGCCGCGACCGCCGCGCTCTGGGCGGCCGCCCAGGTCCGCGGCTTCGCGTGGAGCCTCGGCGCCAGCCTGGTCATGGGCATCGCCGTCAGCGGCATGCACTACACCGGCATGGCGGCGCTCAGCGTCCATCTGCACGGGACGACCGGACCGCTCACCGGCGACTCGCCCGCCGAACTGCTCGCACCGATGATGATCGGCCCGCTGGCCTTCCTCCTCCTGGCCGGCGTGATCGTGATGTTCGACCCCCTGATGATCATGGGCAAGGAGGACTGGCGCTCCGCGGCCCCGGCCCGCGACGGTGTCCCGGCCACCCCGCCGCGCAGCATGAGCGCCCCGCGCCGCAGCGCGCAGTACCGCCAGGACTGGTGAGCCCGCCGGGCACCGTGAGCGCGGGCCCGGACCGTGTGCGGCGGTGATCCGCCCCCGTTGAGTTCCTAACTGACGTCAAGTAGTTCGTGGTGTTCTTGAGGGTCGGTTCGTAG